>JBMOPR010000733.1:0-6795 GCA_049323075.1 Pseudomonadota bacterium | reverse complement strand
ATCTGCAGCAGTGTGTGAACGTGGATTTTCGCGCGCCGGCGGAAGTGGTGGCGCTGCGCTACGAAGCCGATAGGGTTGTGGCGACACTGGACACGCAGCAAAAAGTGCACACGCCGCTGGTGATCATTGCCGATGGCGCGCAGTCGCACACGCGGCAGATGCTGGGGATTGGGGCCACGGTTACTGACTATGAACAGGTGGCGATTGTCACTGCCGTCACGCCCGACAAACCGCATCACAATATGGCGCTGGAGCGTTTCACCGACACCGGCCCGCTTGCCATTCTGCCACAGACTGACAACCGGCTGGGCCTGACCTGGTGCGTGGATAAAACCACGGCGGACGAATTGATGGCAGCCGACGACGCAACCTTTCTGCGGGCGCTGGAAAATGCCGCAGGTGAAGGTATCGGCCGGCTGGAAAAAGTCGGCAAGCGTTTTTCCTATCCGCTCAGCCTGACGCTCGCTGAAGAACAGATTCGCCCGAATGTGGTGGTACTGGGCAATGCGGCCCACGGACTGCATCCGGTGGCGGGGCAGGGTTTCAACATGGCGATGCGCGATGTGGCGGTGCTGGTGCAGGTGTTGTGCGAGGCGCGGGAACACAACCGGCACTGGGGCGATTTCAATCTGCTGCAGATGTATTTGCAACGTCGCGGGCAGGACCAGTTCAACACCATCCAGTTTTCCGACAAGCTCACCCATCTGTTCAGCAATCGCAATCCGCTTTTGAGTTTGCTGCGCAACAGCGGGCTGGTGCTGTTCGATACGATGCAGGGCACCAAACGTTTTGTGGCGCGTTATGCCATGGGGCGCGCGGTGTCGACGCGGTTGCCGGAAGTTGCAAATACGGCAAGCAATGACAAATTGGAATTGAAGCAGGTGACGCCATGACTGGCGCAGTGAAAACACCGGATGTGCTGATTGTCGGCGCCGGCATGGCGGGGCTCACGTTGGGATGCGCGCTGGCGCAATCCGACGGGAAAGAACCGGGTGAGGCTGCCGCCGGTCAACAGCCTGCCGGCCTGAACATCATGGTGATCGATCCGCACATTCCGTCCCCGCCCTCGCAGTGGCCGGATTCATTCGATCCCCGTGTCAGCGCGCTCACCCACGCATCCGTCAATATTCTGCGCCGGCTCGGTGTGTGGGATGCGATGACGCAGCACCGGGTCGCCGCGTTCACCCACATGGATGTGTGGGACGGCGATGGCACCGGCAATATCCAGTTCCATGCGGATCAGGCCGGTGTCGAGCAGCTGGGTCATCTGGTGGAAAACCGCGTCACCACCCATTGCCTGTTTGAAAAAATGCGCACGCTGCCGAATGTGGAATTCGTCCAGACCGGACTGGCGCGCATTGTGGAAGCGTACGAACCGGTGGAATCGCGCAGCAATGTGCGCGCGGACAATGACACCGGCAGCGGCTGGCGCGTGACCCTGGCCAATGGCGATGTGGTGCAACCGCGCCTGTTGATCGGTGCCGACGGCGCCAATTCCCGCGTGCGCGACCAGCTGGGTTTCCGCTGCCGCACCTGGGCTTACGGCCAGAGCGCCATTGTCACCACGGTCATCAGCGAAAAACCGCACAGCAATACCGCGCGACAGGTGTTTCTGGAAACCGGTCCGCTGGCTTTTCTGCCATTGCGCGAATCCACGCACACGAAAAATTCCTGCATCAGTTCCATCGTCTGGTCCCTCGACACAGAGCAGGCGCAACGCATCATGGCGCTGGACGACGCGACGTTCCGCCAGCAACTGACACGCGCGTTTGAAGGCCGCCTCGGCAATATCATCGCTGCTGATAAACGTTTCTGTTTTCCGCTCACGCAAAACCATGCGGTGGATTATGTGATGCCCGGCGTGGCGCTGATCGGCGATGCGGCCCACACCATCCATCCGCTGGCGGGGCAGGGCATCAATCTGGGCTTTCTGGATGCGGCGGTGCTGGCGGAGGAAATCCTGCAGGCCCATCACAACGGCCTGCCGATCGAGGATTTCAGCGTGCTGCGCAAATACCAGCGCCGGCGCAAGCCTCACAACCTGCTGCTGATGTCGGCGATGGAAGGCTTCAAGCGCCTGTTCGGTGTTGATGTGCCGCCGCTGCGGATCGCGCGCAACCTGGGCATGTCGTTCTTCAACCGGCATACGCTGGTCAAACATGAAATCATGCAGCGGGCGATGGGGCTGGAAGGCGATCTGCCGGCGCTGGCCCGGCCTGGATTGATCGCGGATTTTTGATACCATTTCCGGTACGGTTGCCGCGTAACAGACAGCTTCAAGGGGGAATTTCCATGTCATCAGCCTATGTCATCCGCAATCAGCTGGGTCAGTACCTTACCCGCAAGGGCGAATGGGTGTCCGGCAAGGATGCGGGCGCGCTGTTCCATCAGCCCTGGTTTGACCAGGCCCTCAACCACCTGATCGAGATCAACAGCAAGGACATCGAGCTGCGTGGCAAGGTAGTGGAACTGGACATGGACGACAAAGGCCGTCCGCTGGTGCTGGAACTGGGTCCCGATCCGCAGCAGCCGGCGTTGCTGGATGGCGAATCCAGTGTATCCCAGTCTGCTGTTTCACACCCCGCAGCGTCCCAGGGCGCCGCGCTTCTGGCTGGCACCACAGCGGCCGGCGAGCCGATGGCGGAACTGGCGATCACTGATTCAGCCGGTGCCGACGCCGCCGCCTGAGGCCCGTCGCGCTTTCCTGTTCCGGCTCTCCTGCCACTGCCCCCGCCCTGAGGGGCGCTATACTCAAGGCAACTCTTCCCGGAGTGGACCCTTGAACTCCCTTATCGACCGGATTCTGAATTGGGGGTGGCAGCCCGAACTGCACAGCGCCATCCAGATGCGACGCATCCGCACACTGTCCGGGTCGGCGTTGCTGCTGGTGCTGGTGGGCATTCCGTTCTGGATGCGGGCCATAGAATGGCAGATCGCACTGCGCATGGTAACGGTTCCCACGGCCATCGCGCTGACGCTGGCCGGCCTGGTGTTATTGCGCTGGCGCCACACGGCGCGCATGCATTTCCTCTGCACCCAGTTGATCAGTCTTGCCCTCTATGTTGCCGGCATGGGCGCCATGCTCAGCAGCGGTGGCCTGGGCAATATCACCGAGGGCTGGCTGATGCTGGTACCGGTGGTGGCCGGGATCAACCTTGGATTGCGTCCTGCGCTGCAGTGGGGGGCGGTGATCCTGCTCACGCTGGTTGCTGTGGCCCTGCTACCGTCCCTGGGCTATGTGTTGGTGGACCAGACGCCACCCTCCCATCAGGCGTCCCAGCAGGTACTGCAGGGACTGGGCGTTTTTGTGGCGCTGATGATCCTGGTGTCGAGTTTTGTGAGCCAGGTGAGCCATTCCGAAGCCGTGCTGGCGCAGCAGAACCTGCAGTTGCAGCAGCAGATAATCGAAAAGGAAAAAGCCGAGCGCGAGGCCCGCAGCGCCGAACAGGCCAAGACCCGTTTCCTGGCCAATATGAGCCACGAGATGCGCACACCGCTGAATGCGATCCTGGGATTTTCACGCCGGCTGGACAAATCCCTGGCGGGCCGTCTGGACGAGCGTGAGCATAACGCGTTGAGCCGCATCGCCGAGTGCGGAGAGGGCATGCTGCGGCTGGTGGACGATCTGTTCGATCTGTCGGCCATTGATGCCGGCACGTTGATCCTGCACCGGCAGCCCGTCGCGCTGGGCCCGCTGCTGGCGCGGGTCGTGGCGGAGCTTCAGCCCCTGGCGCAACAGCGCGGGCTGTCCTTGCAACAGGGCCAATGTCCCGACTGCCGCGTGACCGGCGACCCGGAGCGGCTGGAGCAGGTGCTGACCAGTCTGCTGCGCTTTGGCCTGACATCGACGCAGGCGGGAGATGTGCGTATTTCGGCTCGCCGCCAGGAGGATGCGCAGGTCTGTGTGTCCATTGAGGACTCGGCGGTGCCCCTCGATGAAGCGGCGCAACTGCGGCTGCTGGACCGTTACAACCATCTGCACAGCCGGGGCTGGCAGGATCTGGACGGGTTTGCCCTGGGCCCCGCCCTGGCAGTTGAGCTGATCCGGCTGCACGGTGGCCGTATCCAGATTGGGCCCGGGTCTCTGGGTGGAAACTGTTTCCGTATTCTGCTGCCGCCGCATGCGCCGGCGCATGAATAATAAAGTTACGGGCGTAAAAAAGCCCCGCGAACGGGGCGAAGGTCGAGGTTTAACGCTTGTAGAATCTGTAGTCTTCGAGTCAGCGGCGGCGATGCTGGATAAACGCCCACACCAGCAATCCCAAACCAAACAGTGACAGCGTGCCCGGTTCTGGCATGGGGCCGAAACGCAGGGTGCCGGAGCCGGGAAGGATACTGGCGGTGTCGCCAGCAGGGTAGAGCAGTGGATGGGTATCCAGCGCCGGAACCGCCCGGCTGACAAAATCCGGTTCCGGCGGGTGGTCCAGTGTCAGCGCAATCAGACTGTCATCCGGTGCCGATGGTGTGAAGACGTGCGCCACGGGTGCGTTCTGTGCTGACATCGCCTGCAGGTTGTCCGCCGCCATCAGGCCACACTGGCCGGGCAGGCTGGTCAGTGTGCCTGCCAGCGTCAGTCCTGCCACCATTGCCTTTGTTGCTGCCCGCATGCTGCATTCCTTCTGCATATTCAGGGATGAACAAGCAAAGCCAGGGCCAGCGTCGGAAAGCCATTTCAATTCAGTCAGTTGTGAACTGTTTCGCAACAGGCGGCGTAACAATTGTAAAGCTGTCCGACAAGCAGTCAGCCTCGATACCTGTCCGTCACCATCCTTAGCCCCAATCCTTCGAAAAAAGGATTGAACTACAAATGAAAGACATTATCATTCGTAAGAGCTTCCCGTTTGTTTTTGGCATGAGGTATTGCATGAGATTCAAGGCTACTGGCGTGAGAACCCGCGCCCTGATGGGTTTCCTGGCAGCGCTGACACTGGGCAATGTGGCCCAGGCTGCGTCCGAAGTGGTGGTCTATTCCGCCCGTGCCGAACAGCTGATCAAGCCGCTGTTTGACCAGTACACCAAGGAAACCGGCACCAAAATCACCTTCATCACCGACGCCGAAGGCCCGCTGATCGCGCGGCTGGAAGCGGAAGGGGAGCGCACTCCGGCGGACATGATGATCACCGTGGATGCCGGCAACCTGTGGATCGCCGCGGAAAAAAACCTGTTCCGCCCCATTGAATCCAAAGTGCTGGAAGAGGCGGTGCCGGCCCAATACCAGGATTCCAAAAACCGCTGGTTCGGCCTGTCGCTGCGGGCGCGCACGATTGTGTATTCCACCGAGCGGGTGAAGCCGGCCGAGCTGTCCACCTATGAAGATCTGGCGGACAAGAAGTGGGACGGCCGCCTGTGCCTGCGCACCTCGAAGAAGGTGTACAACCAGTCGCTGGTGGCGACCCTGATCGAGCGTCACGGTGAAGCAAAAACCGAGCAGATCGTGAAAGGCTGGGTCGACAATCTGGCCACCGACGTGTTCGCCAACGATACCGCGCTGATCGAGGCCATTGTCGCCGGCCAGTGCGATGTGGGCATCGTCAATACTTACTATTTCGGCCGTCTGGAGCAGGAAAAAGGCAAACTGCCCGCCAAGCTGTTCTGGCCCAACCAGAAAACAACCGGTGTGCACGTGAACGTGTCCGGCGCCGGTGTCACCACCCACGCCAAGCATCCGGAAGAAGCGCAGAAACTGCTGGAATGGCTGGCGAAGGGTCAGGCCCAGCGCATTTTCGCCGCCATCAACATGGAATATCCGGTGAACGAAAACACCAAGTGGGATCCGATCGTGGAAGCCTGGGGTGAGTTCAAGGCGGATGAACTGAATGTGGAAGTGGCGGGCAAGCGCCAGGTGGAGGCGGTCAAACTGATGGACCGCGCCGGTTACCTGTAAGCGCCGCCCATGAGCGCCGCTGCCACGCTGCACCACGCGCATTCGATGACACAGCCCGGTCTGCTGAAGCGGATCGGGCTGTTGCGTTTGTGCGCGGTGTTGCTGGCGCTGATGGTGATGGCGCCGCTGCTGGTGATCGCGCTCAGCTGGGGCACGGTACAGACCGACATCTGGGCCCATCTGGCGCAAACACAGTTGACGCGTCTGCTGGGCAATACGCTGGTGCTGGTGCTGGGTGTCGGCAGCAGCGTGCTGGTGCTGGGGGTGGCGCTGGCCTGGCTCACCGCCACCTGCCAGTTTCCCGGCCGCAAGCTGTTCGACGTGGCGCTGATGCTGCCGCTGGCAGTGCCGGCCTATGTCATGGCGTTCGTGATGGTGGGGCTGCTGGACTGGGCCGGGCCGGTGCAGTCGCAATTGCGGGAATGGTTTGGTCGCGGCGTGTCGTTCAGTTTTCGCGGCACCGGCGCGGTGATCATGGTGCTGTCGCTGGTGCTGTACCCCTACGTGTATATGCTGGCCCGCAATGCCTTTCTGGCGCAGGGGCGCGAGCCGCTGGAAGCAGCGCGGGTGCTCGGCCACAGTCCGCTGCGCGGCTTTTTTCTGGTGGCGTTGCCAATGGCGCGTCCGGCGATTGCAGCTGGCGTGGCGCTGGCGCTGATGGAAACCCTGGCGGATTTTGGCGCCGTGTCCGTCTTCAATTACGACACGTTCACCACGGCGATCTACAAGGCGTGGTACGGATTTTTCAATGTGCAGGCAGCGGCGCAGCTGGCGTCGCTGCTGCTGGTGATTGTACTGGCGGGGCTGTTTCTGGAGCGCAAGGCGCGCGGCGATGCGCGCTATTACCAGTCGGCCCGGCGCAAGGCGCTGCTGCATCGCACCCGGCTGACCGGTGCGCGCGGCTGGCTGGC
>JBMOPR010000732.1:0-6813 GCA_049323075.1 Pseudomonadota bacterium | reverse complement strand
GCCGGCGATCAGCCCGCCGCCGCCCACGGGCACAAATACGGCATGCAGGGGATCGGTATGCTGGCGCAGGATTTCCATGCCGATGGTTCCCTGCCCGGCAATCACGTCGGGGTCGTCGTAGGGATGCACGAAGCAGTAGCCGTGTTTCTCCATCAGCTCCATGGCGTGGACGGCGGCTTCGTCGAAGGCGTCACCGTGCAGCACCACCTTGCCCCCCAGTGTGCGCACGGCCGACACCTTGATTTCCGGCGTGGTCTGCGGCATCACGATCACCGACTTGATGCCCAGCCGGTTGGCGGCCAATGCCACGCCCTGGGCATGGTTGCCTGCCGAGGCGCAGATCACGCCCCGCGCCTTTTCCTCATCGGTCAGGTTGACGATCTTGTTGTAGGCACCGCGAATCTTGAACGAGAACACTGGCTGCAGATCTTCACGCTTGAGCCAGATGGCGTTGTCCAGCCGGCGCGACAGGGAGCGGGCGCGGTCGATGGGAGTCTGGATGGCGACGTCGTAAACCCGGGCCTGGAGGATTTTTTTTATGGTGCGGGCTGGCATGGGGCGAAAGGTCCTGGCGGCAAACTGCGGCCATAAGAATACACCATAATCACCCCGGCGGCCTGTCTTGGGCCGGGCCGAGCCTTTATAATCCGCGCATTCCAATCCCTGGCCGAGGAACCCGCCATGACCCAAGACGAACTCAAGCAAGCAGTCGCCAAAGCCGCCATCGCCTATGTGGAGGAAGGCACCGTCGTCGGCGTGGGCACCGGTTCCACCGCCAACTATTTCATCGATTATCTGGCGGAAATGAAGCATCTGATCGAGGGCGCCGTGGCCAGCTCGGAAGCCACCCGCAAACGGCTGCAACAGCATGGCATTCCCGTGTTCGACCTGAATGCGGTGGATGAGATTCCCGTGTATGTGGACGGCGCCGACGAGACCGACGCCAACCTGTGCCTGATCAAGGGCGGCGGCGGCGCGCTGACCCGGGAGAAAATCATCGCGGCGGTGGCGACAAAATTCGTCTGCATTGCGGATGGCTCGAAGAAGGTGAGCGTGCTGGGCAATTTCCCGTTGCCGGTGGAAGTGATTCCGATGGCGCGCAGTCACGTGGCGCGACAGATCGTGAAGCTGGGTGGCGATCCGGTCTATCGTGACGGTTTCGTGACGGACAACGGCAACATCATCCTGGATATTCACAATCTGCAGATTGCCGAGCCGGTGAAACTGGAAGCGCAGCTGAACAACATCGTGGGCGTGGTGACCAACGGGTTGTTTGCGATGCGCTCCGCTGATGTGTTGCTGCTGGGCACCATGAAAGGCGTGGAGACCATTACCCGCTGATGGCACTTTTGCTGGTTTGACGTCCTGCTTTGGTGCAGCGGAATTTTCCGTTGCACCGCCCTGTTCTCAAAGCTGTAAAAAAATCCGCCGCCACACCTGAATTCCCGCTGCCAGCTTCCATGGCATAGTCCTTGCTCAAACTAACCCGCTCGCTGGCCTCTGGTCATTTCCTTTTTGCATTTCATTTTTTTCACAACTTTTTTCGCGCAATGTTGCCGTGGGATCGCCGGTATGAAACGCCTTGCCCTGCTGATTGGTCTATTGTTGCCGCCCAATGCTCTTGCCGCTGACAGCCCGACCGCCACCGACACCGTCTGGGTGGTAATGGCTGCCGCACTGGTGTTTTTCATGCAGGCCGGGTTTGCGTTACTGGAAAGCGGCATGGCGCGCAGCAAGAATGCCGTGAATGTGGTGATGAAAAATTACATGGATGTGTGCGTTGGCAGCCTGGTGTTCTGGGCGGTGGGTTTCGGCCTGATGTTTGGCGTGAATGAAACCGGCTTTTTCGGCACCACACATTTGTTTCCCGACTTCGATGAAGACTGGCCGCTGACCTTCATGCTGTTTCAGACCATGTTTGCCGCCACGGCCACCACCATCGCCAGCGGTGCGATGGCGGAACGCACGCGCTATCTGGGTTATCTGGTGGGTGCGATGCTGATCACCGGCGTGATATATCCGATTTTTGGCAGCTGGGTGTGGGGCGGATTTTTTGGTGGCAAAGGCTGGCTGGCGGAACTGGGATTCATTGATTTTGCCGGCTCAACCGTTGTGCATTCTGTTGGCGCCTGGTGTGCGCTGGCGGGCATTCTGGTGGTGGGTCCGCGGCTGGGGCGTTTCGACCCCGTTACCGGACAGGCACGCACGATTCCCGGCCACAATCTGGGCATGGTGGCGCTGGGTGGTTTCATTCTGTGGCTGGGCTGGTTCGGCTTCAACGCCGGCAGCACACTGCAGGCCAACATGAGCCTGGGCAAGATTGCACTGAACACCCATCTGGCCGCCTGCGCGGGTGCTGCCGGTACCACACTGCTGCTGGCACTCACGGGCAAGCCGATTCTGCTGACACTCACCGTGAACGGCAGCATTGCCGGCCTGGTGGCGATCACCGCTGGCTGCGCCACCATGGAACCAGGCTACGCCATTCTCACCGGGCTGGTGGCCGGCATCATCGTGGTGGCGGGAACCAGGGCGCTGGAACTGCTCTTGCTGGACGACGCGGTGGGCGCGATACCCGTGCATGGCCTCGCCGGTGTCTGGGGCACGCTGGCAGCAGGTCTGTTTTTCATGGACGATCCGTTCAACGCACAGCGGATCTGGGTGCAGGCCGTGGGCTGTATTGTCGCTTTCCTGTGGTCATTTCCGCTTGCATTCACCATGTACTGGCTGCTGGAAAAAACCGTCGGCCTGCGCGCATCGAGCCTGCAGCAACAACGGGGACTGGATTATGCCGAACATCATGAAACCGGTTATCCCGAGTTCGATCAGCTGCATCTGCACAAACCCCTGACACCTTAATTGCCCGTCGACAGGTAGCCGTATGGAAGAACGTATTCGCCAGCGCCGCGCCCTTTACACCGTGCTGCGACAATGGCTGGATGAGAATAACCTGCTGGAAGCGCTGCAGGTGTTTGAAGACCAGTTTCAGGGCCAGCCCACCATCGCGGTGAATGATTACCTCAACCGCATTGCGCCGCTGTACCGCGATCGGGTGGATGCAAAAACCCTGCGCCACAACCTGATGCAGTTGCTGGTGCGCAAATCGGCACAACTGGAGCCTGATCCGCTGCCGCTGCTGCAACAGCTGCGGGCGCGCACCGAATCCGTGGCACTGGAAAAAAAAGGCGCGCAGGCCACAGCGGAACAGCTGGCACTGCACACCCTGGTGTCGAACATGATGCGCAAGCTGGCGCTGCACCAGCGCAAGCAGGTGCATGCCGCCATCGCGCTGCAACTGAAGCAGCACTTCGTCAACGGCAGTTACGACGCCCTCGCCCGCTACCTATTGACCGACAACCCACTGCATCTGGCCCTGTTCGACGACCGCAGCCTGCGCCAGTTTTTCAACCTGATTTACGTGGCCGCCTGTGAAGTCCTGGGCCCGACCAGTGCGGACCGCTGGTTCGGCAGCTGCATTGCGCAGTTGCGGGAAACCGATCGGGTCGCTGGCGACGCCGTGAACCGCTACTTGTAGCAGAACCTGTCAGCCCTCTCCCGCCTCCACGTCGCCACCGGCGTAAATAAAAATGCGGTCGCGTCGCTGGAATATGAACGACGGCTTCATTCCCAGAATGCTGCGAAACGCATGATTGAAGTGGGATGAATCGGAAAAGCCTGCCTCCAGCGCCGCATCGGTGAGAGTTTTTCCCAGCATCATCAAGGTGGCCGTCACGAACAGCCGGTGCCACAACCGGTAACGCCGGATGGGAATGCCCGTAATCTGTTTGAACTGCCGCTGCAGCTGCGCCTCGGTCAATCCGACCTGTTGCGCCAGCTGCAGGTTCGACGGATTGGACACCGGATCACATCGGATTATTTCCACCGCCCGAGCAATCTCCGCACGTGCACCAGGCACTGCGTTGCACACGGCTGCCGGTGGAAAAATCGATTCCAGCAAGGTTTTATAGGTCTGCGCTGCCGGCATCCGCGTGCGATAAATCAGTTCATAGCTGGCGATCTGCTGCCGCTCGATTCTGCTGTCGATCCAGAGGTTGCCTACCTGTCGCTGCATCAGAGTTTTGAATGCCGCCAGATCACGGCCCAGCGCGTCCAGGTAGCAACAGGCCATCAGCTGATCGGTGTCCTCCACCTCTACCGACACGCCAGCGGGAATCAGTGCGCTGCGGGTTGTGATGAAATCAGGGCTGGCGGCGCTCCGGATCCGCAGTGGCTTTTCCATGCTTATCACCAGCGCGGAGGCCGCCGGGGTAAAACAGGACAATTCAAACATGGCACCGATGTAAATCGTGCGCTGGCTCCACAGGTAAAGCAGGGAATAGGCATCGTCGCTGAAAGGCATGGTCCGGTGTCGTTGTTTTTATTATGAATCGGGACGGGGAGTGCTCCGCATGACCGCCCTGTTCAATTCATACAAGCGCGGCCGCGTCGGAATATTCTATTGTGAAAATGAGCGAATAATAAAGGTGATTCCTAAAAACAGGCTCTCTTCATAACTCAATAAAAAACTTAAAACAAAAACCAAAGGAAATTTGCTTATGTCACTCCATCGCGTCGTGGCAGGTACCTTCTTGTGCCTGCTGTTCAGCCTTTCCACCAGTAACGCCCTTGCCATCAGCGCCGATTACGCCAAAACCCGCTATCCGATTGTCATGGTGGGTGGTTTTCTGGCGTTTGATTCCATTTTCGGTATCGAATATTTCTACGGTGTTGCCGACAACCTGCGCCGCTACGGTGCCACCGTGTACGAATCGGATGTCAGCGAATTCCAGACCAACGAAACCCGGGGCGAGGAATTGCTGGCCCAGATCGAGGAATATCTGGCAGTGACAGGGCACAAGAAAGTGAACCTGGTCGCTCACAGCCAGGGATCGCCCACTGCGCGCTATGTGGCAGCCATGCGGCCGGATCTGGTGGCGTCGGTCACTTCGGTGCACGGCATGAACCGGGGCACGCAGATCGCCGATTTCTTCAAGCAGGTGGCGCCGGAAGGCAGCGCCACACTGGCGTTGCTGGAAGCGCTGAGCCAGGCCATGGGTTTTCTCTGGACTACACTGTCTGGCGGCCCCAATCCCACCGGGCAGTCCGCCGCCGCCATTATTCAGGGCGCCGATCCAGTGGACTACGAGCGCTTCAACAAGCGGTATCCGCAGGGTATGCCCACCAGCGCCTGCGGCACCAGCGGCGCAGCGCAAGTCAACGGCGTGCGGTACTGGTCCTGGGGTGGCACCGGCGGCCTGTTCTTCTACCAGACCAATCCGCTGGATCTGCTCGACACTGCCATGTACGGCATCACGCCGCTGATGTTCTCCAAGGGTGTGAAGCATGACGGCGTGGTGCCGCTGTGCGGCCAGTATCTGGGTACGCCAATTCGCCACAACTACGCGCAGAACCATACTGATGCACAGAATCAGCTGTTTGGTCTGACCGGAGTGACGGTGAATCCGGTGACGCTGTTCCGCGATCACGCCAACCGGCTGAAAAAGGCTGGCCTGTGATCGAGCGGCAAACTGCGACGAAGCCGGTACGACTGGCTTCTGCCAGATCTGCCGGCAACCGCAACAGGCCGGGTGTCACTACCGGCCTGTTGCTGCTGACGCTGGTGGCATTGAGTGGCGGCTGGTACTGGCAGGCGACGAAAATGGCTGGCAAGCACGGTGACGAGAAGGGCGTACCTGCATCCACTGCGAGCATGGCGCAGGAAACCAGTGTCGTGCTTCTGACGACACCCACGGAGGCGATCGCAGACGATACTGCGCCAACCGATGTGCAGCAGGCGTTGTCGGATACGTCCCTCGCCGGCCTCGATATCCCCAACAGTCTGATGATGGACGGCGATCAGCTGGTCGCCAACGAAGGGCTGCGCGAGTTGATGGATTTCTTTCTCACCCTCACCGGCGAGCGCGAACCGGCCCAGATTCGCGCGCTGTTTGCAGCCGCCGCCACCGCGCAGTGTGCAGCGATTTGCGCGGAACAGGCGCTGGCAATTTACGATCATTACCTGGAATACCTGCGGGCGATGGAGACGGCCAGTGCTGATCTGCAAGATACTGATGATCTGCGCAGCCGATTGCAGCGGGTTGCCGGCATCCGGTCGGAATTCCTGGGGGAGGAGGTCGCCAAGAGCCTGTTCGCGGCGGAGAACGCCTATGACAACCTGCGCGTCGCACAGTGGGAAATCCGTACTCAAACCGATCTGTCCGCCGCGGAAAAAAGCGAGGCGCTGGCAGCACTGGAGAGCAGCCTGCCACCGGATCTTGCAGCCCGCGAGCAGGAGAGAAAATTGCTGCGCTCGGTGCGAAACCTGAACCGGACACTGGACGAACAGCAACAGGATGCAGCAGACCGGTATGCTGCCCGCGCCGCGCTGCTGGATGTGGCCGCTGCCGAACGACTGCAGGCGCTGGATACCCGTCGCGCCGAATGGGCACAACGGTATGAGGCGTACCGGCAGGAACGCACCCGCCTGGACATCAGCGGGTTGGACACGGTGGATCGCCAGCAGGCACTGGAACAACTGCGGCTGCGGCATTTTTCGGCTCAGGAAAGTCAGCGCGCGGCGGCACTGGATCGCGTCAACGGTCTGGAACGCTGAAACGCCCAGACCGGTTCAGTGCCCTGCTCTCGTGGCCATCCCTTCTGCGGCGATGCCACGGCGAAATCGCCCTTTTCAGTGCGGCCGGACATTGATTATCCGCACGATATCTTCGCCCGCAAACGCCTGCACGCCGAATTCTGGCTTGAGCTTGCCGGTAACACGCAGCGTGGTCACCTGCCCGTTGTAGATGGAGCCCA
>JBMOPR010000731.1:0-6864 GCA_049323075.1 Pseudomonadota bacterium | reverse complement strand
CCCCAGACCTTTCTGTCAGCATGCGTGCCACTTTCCCCGAGACAATCAGCTTGCTGGCGGCAGATCTTTATCCGGAATTCAGAAAAATCAGAATAGGAGCAACACCATGTCCAAGAAAGTAGCGGTCGTTCTGTCAGGATGCGGCGTGTACGACGGCGCCGAAATTTACGAAGCCACCCTGGTGCAGCTGCGTCTTGACGAGGCCGGCGTGGAATTCCAGTGCATGGCGCCGAACACGGAGCAGATGCATGTCGTCAACCATGTGACCGGCAAGGACATGCCGGAAAAGCGCAACGTGATGGTGGAAGCTGGCCGTCTGTGCCGGGGCAAGATCATCGATATGGCCAAGGCCAATCCCGACGATTACGCCGCTGTGATTTTCCCTGGCGGTTTCGGTGCAGCCAAAAACCTGTGCAATTTCGCCACCGTTTCCAATCCCAATGATTTCCGCGTCTTTGCCGAGCCGGCGCGTTTTGCCAAAGCCATGCATGCGCAGAAAAAGCCGATCGGCCTGATCTGCATCGCACCGGTGATGGCGCCAGCCCTGTTCGGCGACGGTGCCATCTGCACCATCGGCAATGACGATGATCCTGCAGCCAACTTCATCCGCGCATCCGGTGGCGTGCACAAGGCCTGCGCGGTGGACGGCATCGTGGTCGACGAAGCCAACAAGGTGGTTTCCACGCCGGCGTACATGCTGGCCACCCGTATTAGTGAAGCGTCTGCCGGCATTACCAAACTGGTGAACGAAATAATCAGGCGGATGTGATCAGGTGCCGCGCGGGGCGGCGTCTTCCAGCCTGTCAAACAGCGATTTGATCCAGTGGTACAGCGCGCGCAGGGCCGGATTGTCCGCCTGCTCGCGCCGGCAGACAAACTGGTAGGACTGGTCTGTCGGCAGCTGGAACGGCAGCACCTGGGTCAGCCGGCCATCACGCATCCAGTTGTTGGTGATCGGCAGTATCGCAATCGCCAGACCCAGCCCCTGCGCTGCCGCCTGCATCGCGCTGAAGTAGTCGTCCAGAATCAATGCATTTTTGCCACGAATGTCGGGTATGCCCAGGCGTTGCGCCGCCTCCTGCCAGTCGTCGCGGTCGCGGCGGCTGTGGATCAGGGTGTGCTGCTGCAGATCCGCCGGTTCCCGCAGCGGATGCAGCTGAAGCAGTGCCGGTGCGCCCACCAGTGTGGCGCGGGTGGCGCAGAGTGGCAGCGCAGTCAGACCGGCCCAGGGCCCCGCACCGAAACGCAGGGCGGCATCGATGGGCTCGGCGGTGAAGTCCACCAGATTCATGCTGGTTTCAATGCGTAAATCGATGTCCGGGTGCAGGCGCTGAAAATCCTGCAGGCGCGGCAGCACCATTTCATGGGCGACGAAGGGAATCATGCTCACCCGCAATACCGGCTTGGCCTGGCGGGCGCGAAACTGCGCGAACTGCAGCTGGTAGTCGCCCATCACGCGGGTGGCGATTTCAAAAAACTGATGGCCGGCGCCTGTCAGTTCGATGCGGCGGGTCAGGCGCACGAACAGCGGCGTTTCCAGCCAGTCCTCCAGTGCCCGTACCTGCTGACTGATGGCCGACGGCGTGACATGCAGTTCCGTCGCGGCCAGCTTGAAGCTGCCCAGGCGCGCGGCGGCTTCAAACGGTGGCAGCAATTGCAGGGGTGGCTGGCGCTGCACGGCGGACTCCTTTGCGTGTAATGAACAAGCACAACTGTTGTATCGATTAGAAAAAGCCGTTTGTTGGCGGGAAGAAAGCGCATTACTGTTGGCTCAGCAGGTAATCATAGCTAATGCAAGGGAGATTGAATATGGCGCAGGAACAGGGCAGACCGGTGTGCGTGGTGGCCGGCGCCGGGCCGGGCAACGGCATGGCCTATGGCCGGCGGTTTCAGGCCGGTGGCTATCAGGTGGTGTTGCTGGCGCGGGATGGTGTCCGGTTGCAGGGCCTGATTGCGCAGGAAGCGGAGTCTGCTGGCATGGTGGCACGATCCTGTGATCTCACCGACGGCGCCGCGATTGCGGCCACATTCGCGGACATTGCCCGTGAATTCGGTCCGGTGCGGACGCTGGTCTATAACGCCGGCAACGGCTTCCCCGACAGCCTCGATGTCTTCGATGGCAACCGTTTCGAACAGGCCTGGCGCGTGAACCAGTGGGGCCTGCTGCAGTGTGTGCAGCAGGTGGTGCCCGCCATGCGGGAACAAGGTGCGGGCACTATCCTGATCAGCGGTGCCACCGCATCCTGGCGTGGCTCGCCGCGTTTTCTGTCGTTTGCCGCCGCCAAGGCGGGCCAGCGCAGCATCGCGCAGTCGCTGGCGAAACAGCTGATGCCGGAAGGCATTCACGTGGCCTACCTGATCATCGACGGCGTGATCGAGACGCCGATGACACGGCAGTTTCTGCCCGGCCAGCCCACTGATTTTTTCCTGCAGGCAGACGGCATCGCTGACACCGCCTTCCACCTCACCCAACAACCGCGCAACGCCTGGACCTTCGAGCTGGACCTGCGTCCTTTCGGCGAGAAATGGTAGGAGAAAACCATGACCGATATCGTTTTACACCAGTGGGAAATATCGCCGTTCTGCGGCAAGGTGCGGCGCATTCTGGAACACAAGGGGCTGCCCTATCAGGTGCGCAATTACAACGGCCTGCTGGCGCTGCAGGTGGGCAAGCTGTCGCCAGCGGGCAAGCTGCCGGTGCTGGATATCGACGGCGAGCGCATCCAGGACAGCCGTCGCATTGCCGCGGCGCTGGAGCAGCGTTTTCCCGCGCAGCCGCTGGTTCCCGCTGATCCTGTTCAGCGCGCGCAAATGGAAATCCTGCAGGACTGGGCCGATGAATCCCTTTACTGGTACGAAGTGTATTTTCGCGCCCAATACGACGCGGCCTGGGAACAGCTGGTGGGTCTGCTGTGCGAGGGGCGTCCCTTCTGGGAAAAGCCCATCCTGAACACCGTGGCGCGGCCGCAGTTCCGCCGCAGTCTGAAGGCGCAGGGCATTGGCCGCATGGACAAGGCTGCGGTGGAAATGCGTTTCAGCCTGTTGTTACAGTCGCTCGACACCCAACTGGCCGGGCGCCAGTGGCTGGTCGGTGAAAGCAAAACCCTGGCGGATATCGCAGTGGCGTCGCAGCTGCACGAGATCCTGCGCACCAGCCACCTGGGTGCTGCCATCGCCGGCGCCACCCAGGTCAGCCGCTGGTTGCATACACTGTAGCCGGGCCCAAACAGAAATTCGGTTAGGTTGCGATTGCACGGTTCGTGCGGGCCGCTCTTTGCCGCCCTGTTGGTGACCATTCAACGGCATCGCGTGCACCGGATTGGTCTATAGTTATGAAAGACCTCATCCTGCTGTATCGCGATGGCCAAAAAGAAAGGCGGTTACAAGAAACTTCATCTGGTTAAGATCCCCACGTCGCAGTTGGCGATGGGGATGCATGTCGCCCAGCTGGATCGTCCCTGGCTCGACACCCCGTTCCTTCTGCAGGGATTTCCCCTCGAAAAACAATCGGATCTGGATGCGCTGCGCAACATCTGCGAGTTCGTCTACATCGACGTCCTGAAAACCCACTACCTGAACCCGGACTTGCGGGAAAATCCGATAGCGCCTGGCACTCCGGTGACCCGCTACGAAACTACCACCACGGTGGAAGAGGAAATCCGCCAGGCCAGTCCGCTGTATCACGAGAGCCTGGAGTCTATCCAGACCCTGCTGAAATCCGCCGCTGCCGACCGGCCCCTGTTCACCAAGAACGTCAAGCGCCACATCAAGGCCTGCGTGGATTCCATCGAGCGCAACCCGTCCGCCATGGTCTGGCTCACCCGCATCAAGCACGTGGACCAGTACACGGCGGAACATTGCGTCAACGTGGGCATGCTGGCGATTGCGCTGGGCCGTCACCTGGGCGTGAACCGGCAGCAGCTGGAAATGCTGGGCCTGTGCGGTATCCTGCACGATGTTGGCAAGATGAAAGTGAACCAGGATCTGCTCAACAAGCAGGGCCGGCTGACGGCGGACGAATTCGAGCACATCAAGCTGCACACTACGTTTGGCCGCGACATTTTGCTGGAAGATTCCATGTTGCCGGCGGAAGTGATCGCGGCGGCCTACAGCCACCATGAACGGCAGGACGGGCGCGGGTACCCGGAGGGGATCGGCAAGAATTTACTGGGTTTTTACACCCGGGCAGTCAGCATCGTGGATGCCTACGACGCGATTACCAGCCGTCGCTGCTACAGTGCGCCCCGTGCCTCGGCCCAGGCACTGAAGGTTCTGTATGAAAACAGTGGCACCCAGTTCGATCAGAAGCTGGTGGTGAAATTCATCGAGTGCATAGGTATCTATCCGCCGGGCAGTCTGGTGGAGATGGATACCGGCGAAGTGGGCGTGGTGTTGTCTGTGGATGCGGAAAACCGGCTGCTGCCGAAAGTGTCGCTGTTGCTGGACCCGGAGAAACGCCCGATGTCCCAGCAGCGGGTGATTGATCTGCAGCTGGAGCGGGCCACCGGCACCGGTCCCCAGCACCGCGTCAAAACCGTGCTGGTGGACGGCAGTTTCGACATCGACCTGGAAGCCTTCACCAAGCGCAACGTCAACACCGGGCAGACCGGCGAAATCACCTCCCAGCCCGATTGATCCACCCGCTTCAGGACAGCTCCCGCTCCAGCGTCTGTAACTGCTCCGATGCGTCCATCCAGGCCAGTTCCTTTTCTTCCAGCGTCGAACCGGTTGCGCCCTGCTGTTTCAGCAGGTCTGCCAGTTTTGCCTTGTTCGCAGTCTCGTAAATGGCCGGGTCCGCCAGCTGTTCCTCGATGGCTTTTTTCTGCTGCTCCAGTTTGGCGATTTCGCCTTCCAGCTTTTCGATCTGTTTTTTCAGCGGCCGCAACTGGGTGCGGATGTCGGCGGCGCGCTGGCGGTCGGCCTTGCGGTCGCGGCGGGCGTCGGCCTGTGCCGGTGATTCGCTGGCGGCCTGCTGCTGACTGCGGTAATCGTTCAGCCATTTGGCGTAGTCATCCAGATCGCCGTTGAACACATCCACCTTGCCGTCGGCCACCAGATACAGATCGTCGGTGGTGGCGCGCAGCAGGGAGCGGTCGTGCGATACCAGCACCAGCGCGCCTTCATAGTCCTGCAACGCCAGCGTCAGGGCGTGGCGCATTTCCAGATCCAGGTGGTTGGTCGGTTCATCCAGCAGCAACAGGTTGGGCTTGTGCCAGATGATCACCGCCAGTGCCAGCCGCGCCTTTTCGCCACCGGAAAACCGGCCGATATTGTCGTGCACCGCATCACCGTGAAAACCGAAACCGCCCAGGTATTTGCGCAGGGTCTGCTCGTCGGTTTTCGGCGCGTTGCGCTGCATGGTCAGCAGCGGCGTGGCGTTCATGTCGAGCTGGTCCAGCTGGTGCTGGGCGAAGTAGCCGATGTAGCAATGCTCGCCGGGCTGGCGCCTGCCGTTGAGCAGTTCGATCTCGCCCGCCAGGGTTTTGATCAGGGTGGATTTGCCTGCGCCGTTGGGGCCAATCAGACCGATGCGACTGGCGGGCACCAGTTGCAGCGCCACATTTTTCAGGATCGGCTTGCCGGGATAACCCAGTTCGCCCTGGCTGATATCCAGCAACGGACTCGACACCTTTTCCGCCGCCGGAATGGTGAAATGAAACGGCGAATCCACGTGGGCGGGCGCGATCTTTTCCATCCGCTCCAGCATTTTTACCCGGCTCTGGGCCTGTTTAGCCTTGCTGGCTTTGGCCTTGAAGCGGTCGATGAAGCTTTGCAGATGCGCCACCTCGCGCTGCTGCTTTTCAAACGCGGCCTGCTGGTTGGCGAGCCGGGCGCTGCGCTGGATCTCGAACGCGGAGTAGTTGCCGCTGTAATAGAACAGGTTCTGGTGCTCGATGTGCAGGATGTGTTGCGTCACCGCGTCGATGAATTCGCGGTCGTGGGAAATCAGGATCAGGGTGCCGGGATAGCTGCGCAACCAGTCTTCCAGCCAGAGGATCGCATCCAGGTCCAGGTGGTTGGTGGGCTCATCCAGCAGCATCAGGTCGCTGGGGCACATCAGGGTCTGGGCCAGGTTCAGACGCATGCGCCAGCCGCCCGAGAAGGCCTTTACCGGCGTTTGCAGCTGGGTCTGCGTGAAGCCAAGGCCTGACAGCAGCTTCGCCGCACGGGATTCGGCAGTGTAGCCGTCAACATCGGCCAGCTGCTGGTGCAGGTCACCGATCCGGTGCGCATCGTGCTTTTCCTCCGCATCCGCCAGTTCCTGCTGCAGGCGCCGCAGGGTCCTGTCGCCATCCATTACATAATCCAGGGCGGCCCGATCGAGGGCTTCCACTTCCTGCGCCATGTGGGCGATGCGCCAGTTCGCGGGAATGGAAAACTCACCGCTGTCGGGCTGCAGTTCGCGCCGCAGCATCGCGAACAGAGAGGACTTGCCGCAGCCATTGTGGCCAATCAATGCGATGTGCCAGCCGGGATAGCCGGTGAAACTGGCATCCTTGAGCAGGCATTTGCTGCCGCGAAAAAGCGAAACGGATTTGAGCTGGATCATGGGGCGTGGACGTGTCGGCTGTCGGGGCTGGCAGAATAGCGAAATAGTGGACATGAAAAAATTGCCGGGAGCAATTTTTTACGTCGCGCCAGCGACGGCCCGCAGGGTGCCGCCAGGGACGGCAGGCCACAAAAAAGGGCTGTGCCCTGAGGCAGCAGCCCTTCTTGTGCAGCCGGGAAACGCTTACGCGTCGCTGGCGGGATCGAACACACTGCGGCCCGGTGCAGTCGGTGCTTCCACCGGCTTCAGTTCAAACGGCTTTTCTTCAGGCTTGGGCGCTTCTGCTGCCGGAGCCGGTGCAGGAGCCGGTTTTG
>JBMOPR010000730.1:0-6891 GCA_049323075.1 Pseudomonadota bacterium | reverse complement strand
GCGCTTGTCTACCCAGATCTCGTCATATTCGCTGATCATCACCCGCAGATGGGTTGCATCCTTGGTGACGGCAGTGCGCGCCTTCGGACGCTGGATGTCGATGCCGGTATCCCTGCCTGATGATGCGGTGACGACGAAAAAGATCAGCATGATGAAGACGATGTCGAGCATCGGAGTAAGATCGATGCCGAGATCCTCGTCTTCGGTGGCGCGATAAAACGGACGACGCATCAGGTGGACCTCTGCGGTGAGGAAAGAGTAAGCCGGTCGGCGAGCAGTTCCACCTGGTTGGCAGCATGCCGGCACAGCAGCCGGCTGGCAAACAGACCGTAAATGGCAGCGCCCATGCCGGCCATGGTGGGCAGCGTCGCGCGCGAGATGCCGGAGGCCATGGAGCGTGGATTGGCCGTTCCGAATGCGTTCATCACGTCAAACACTTCCACCATGCCGGTGACGGTGCCGAGCAATCCGAACAGCGGGCAGAGCGCCACCAGCATGCGCAACACCGGCAGCGAAAAATCCACGCTGGCGGTGACCTGGGCGATCAGCATGCGACGGATCTGGTGGGCGTGCCAGGAATGCCGTTCACTGCGCGCGTACCATTGCGCCACGATGGCTTCCATTTCGCGCGGCAGCGTCAGGCGGAAGTACAGGCTGCGCTCGATGATGAACACCCACATCAGCACGGTGACGAAACCGATGGTCCAGAGCACTGCGCCACCCGCAAAATGAAAATCGCGGATGGTTTCCAGAGCTTCGATCAGCGCCCACATGTCAGGCGGCCCTCTGCTCGGCGCGCTGCGCTATCAGGCCGGTGCTCTCCTCTTCCAGCACCATGAGTACTGCTTTGCTGCGCGTGCTGGCCAGGTTGTGGAAGAACACCGTGGGAATCGCGACCACCAGACCGATCACGGTGGTGACCAGCGCTTCGGAAATGCCGCCGGCCAGCAGTTTGGGATCGCTGGTGCCGAACAGCGTGATGACCTGGAAGGTGTTGATCATTCCCGTCACCGTACCCAGCAATCCCAGCAGCGGTGCCACCACGGACACGATCTTGATCAGGGTGAGATATTTTTCCAGCGGCGCCCGTTCACGCAGGATCGCTTCGCCCAGTTTCAGTTCCAGCGATTCCGGCTCGAGATGACGATTGGTTTCATAGGTCAGCAGAATCCGTCCCAGCGGATTGTCGTTGCTTGGCTTTTCATGGCGCTTCTGGTCTGCCACCTTGCGGGTGACGATAACCAGTACGAAGATGCGTTCGAACGCCAGCAGAATGCCCAGCGCACCGATGACGATGGTGAAGTAGCCGATGATGCCGCCCTGGTCGATGCGTTCGCGCATGTCCGGCATTTCCAGCAGCATGTTCAGCAACGTGCCACGGGTGGGATCGACCGCAATGGGCAGCAGGCCGGCGCTGCTGTCGCTTTGGGTGAAATCCTCGACATTGCCCAGCATGTAGCGGGGCGGCTGTTTGGGCAGCTCCACCACCTTGCCGGTTTCGGGAATGAACTGCAGGTAGTGGTTGCCCGACACCAGGTTGAAATTGCCGATGCGCACCACGTCAGCCTGGATGCGTTCGCCTTCCAGATTGATCACCGGCAGCGACAGGTGCTTGACCTTGCCCGATTCCACCATCTCGCGCTGCTGCTGGTACCAGAGCTGTTCCAGTTCCTCGATGCGCGGCAGGGAGCGGTTTGGGCCCAGGCGGTCCGCCAGTTGCGTCAGTGACTTCTGGCGATCGGGCGAATCCACCGAAGTGAGCGAAAGTCCCATTTGCGCGGCGGTTTCACCGGAGGCGGACTGCAGATGCGCAAACAGTTCCTTCAGCGAGCCCATGTGCGTTTCCAGGCGACGCGACAATTCCTCCAGCTCCTGCTTCTGGATGTTGTGGGCTTCCTCCAGCTGGGCGCTGCGGGCTTCCAGTTGCTTGCGCTGTGCGATGGCCTGGTCCAGCAGCTGCTTTTGCTGGTTCTGGTTGCGCAGGAACAGTTGCTCCCGCTGCTGATTCAGCTTCGACTGCTCGATGCGGCCCTGGCGCACCAGTTCCACCAGTTCGTCGAGGGATTGGATTTCCGGCTTGCTGCCGTTGCCGGCGGCGAATACCGGCGCGCTGCCGGCAAACAGGATGGCGGCCATGGCGGCCAACAGGAAGCGGGTGAGTGTCATCGGTACTTGCTTCATTCTGCCGCCTCCGGTGCCTGAATCGGCAGCGTCAGCAGTTCCGGCGCGGCCTGTTTGCGCGCGACCTTCAGGCCAAGGCGGAAATCCTTGCGATAGCGGCCATCCAGTTCTGTCCAGGCTCGCTCGCGGATGTTCCAGACACCCAGGTCGGTGCCGTCCAGCGTCTGGTACATCAGCGCGATCCGGCCCACACGCAGAAATTCCACTTCGCGCGGCTTGTCCTGCAGCACGAGCGTGCCGCGCCAGGCTTCGATGGTGTTGCCGTATTCCACTTCGATGTTGTAGGCATCCATGACCTGGCGGAATTTTTCCGCCGTCGACACGTCGCTGCGTTCCAGGGTGTTTTTCAGGAACGTCACCCGCTCGGTTCGTTCGTCCTGCTGAAACGGCAGATCCAGCCTGATGAAGGTTTCGAGGGATTCAATCATGCGTGCCAGCAGCGGCGTTACCTGACGCTCGATGATGGCGACGTCCTGGATCGATTGCGCCGTGGTGGCGATCGCTTCCTGCTGGCGCTGGATCTGCTTTTCCATTTGCAGGTTGTATACCTGCAGATCCTCGATGCGCTTCAGTTCCAGCTGGTAGTCGGTAAACGCCTGCTGGGTGGTGTCGCTGATGCGGTTGATGCGCTGCTGGCTTTGCGCAGCCTGCTGGAAAGTGGCTTTTTCACCGCTGACGATGTCGTCCACCTGGCTGGCGCCGGCATTCAGGCTCCAGCACAGCAGTGGAATCAGCAGCAGGGGTTTCCTGGTCTTGATATGGCGATGCATCGCTTTACTACCGTTCTTGTTGTGATTGTCGAATAGCAGTTGTTGTTCTGGGTATTCTGTACGTTGTTCTGCATTACGGTTTTGGTTATTCCCTGCCGGCCCATTCCCGCGCCCCCGCGCCGGAACAGGCCTTGTCCCTCAAAAAGCCCGTTATACGCAGGCTTCGCGTTTCTGTGCCGCACGGATCGCCTGCGACTGCATCCATTTCAGAATACGTCCGCCCAGATGCTGACCGGTGGCGACTTCGGCTACCTGCACGGCGTCGCGCAGGGCGTTGATGTCGATGCCGGTGTCGAAGCCGGATTCTTCCAGCATGTAGACCAGATCTTCAGTGGCGACGTTCCCCGAAGCACCCGGCGCGAACGGACAACCGCCCAGACCGCCGATGGAACTGTCGAAGCGGCGCACGCCTTCCATCACGCCGGCCCAGGCCATGGCCAGCGCCAGACCGCGGGTGTCGTGCAGGTGCAGGTTGAAACGGTCGGCGCCGAACTGCTGCACCAGCGGCCGCAGGATGTCACTGATCTGTTGCGGATTGCCGGCACCGATAGTATCGGCGATGGAAATTTCGTGGGCACCGGCCTGGATCATGTCGGCGGTAAGTTTGTGCACCACGTCCACCGGCGTCTTGCCGTCGTAGGGGCAGGCAATGGCACCGGAAATGTAGGCACGCACGAACACGCCGTCGGCGCGGGCCTGGGCAATCACCTGCTGGCAGGTCTCGCGGGTCTGCGCCAGGGTCATGTTCAGGTTGCGCTGGTTGAAGGTGTCGGTGGAGGCCAGCACCACGCCGATGGAGGTGACACCCTGTTCCCGCGCGCGCGCGTAGCCTTTCATGTTGGGCACCAGCGCGGCAATGTTCAATTGGTTGAATTCGCGCAGGCCCGCCAGTACTTCAACGGCATCCGCCATCTGCGGCACCAGCTTGGGATGCACGAAACTGACGGCTTCGAACTGGCGCACGCCGGCGGCCACCAGGGCGGCCGCCATCTTGAGTTTGGATTCGGTGGAAACCGGGTTTGGCTGGTTTTGCAGACCGTCGCGCAGGCCTACTTCGTTTATGTAAATGATGTCGCGCATGGGATGTCTGGACCGATGAGTCAAGGAAATTGGGTCGATTATAAGCGAAAGCGGGTGTGGCGCTACCTTGCCAGCGTTTGCTGTGCCGGCAGGTAATGGAAGAAGTTCCGGAATGTGCTCGAAAAGACCGGTGGCAGGGGGCCACCGGCAGGCTCAAAAAAGCGGATTTGTCTGTTGTGGCCGGATACGGGGGAAATCGTCCGGGACGCGATTATCCGATGATTCCCGCCAGACGCAGCTGCCCGATCCGCGCCTTCGTCAGGCCCAGCAGTTCCGCCAGCACCGCATCCGTGTTCTGGCCCAGCAATGGCGGCGCCGCGTAATGTTGTTCGTTTGTATCCGACAGTTTCACTGGATTGCCCGGTTGCGGAACGGTGTTGCCGTTGGGCAGCGGGACGTCCACCACCATCTCCCGCGCCTGGATTTGCGGATCATGCAAGGCAAACGCGAAATCATTCACCGGCGCGGCGGGAATGCGGTATTCCTTCAATTGCTCCAGCCAGAATTCGCAGGTGTTTTTTTCCAGATACTCCTGCACTTTGGCATTGATGGCATGGCGGTGTTCCCAGCGCTCAGGTTGTTTTTCAAAGCGTTTTTCCAGCAGAAACGGATCGTTCAGCATGGCCGCCAGCTTGAGGTAAAAGGCATCGCCCATGCAGGCCAGGATGATGTAGCGCGATTGCGTGCGGAAAGTCCCGTAGGGCACATGCACGAAATGGCCGTTGCCCACCGCCGGTGGTTGCACGCCGCTCATCAGGTACATGGTGGCCATGTAATTCAGCAGCGACACCTGGCAATCCTGCATGGAAATATCCACGTGCTGGCCGCGTCCGGTGAGCGTGCGGGCGTGCAATGCTGACAATATTCCGATGGTCGCGAACAGGCCGCCACCCAGATCGCCGATGGGAATCCCCGCCCGCAGCGGCGGACCGTTTTCCTCGCCGGTGATCGACATGCCGCCGCCCATGCCCTGTGCCACCAGATCGAACGCGGGACGGTCGCGCTCCGGCCCGGTTTCACCATAGCCGGTGATTGAACAGGTGATGATGCGCGGGTTGTGCTGTTTCAACCTGTCGAAATCGATGCCCAGGCGTTTCGGCACGCCCTCGCCGAAATTGTTGATCACCACGTCGGCTTTCTTCACCAGTTCGTAAAACAGGTCCAGCCCCGCTTTTTCCTTCAGATTCAGGCACACACTTTCCTTGTTGCGCGACAGGGTGAGGAAATAGGCCCCCATGCCATCGATGGAATAGCGCGGATCGTCCGCCAGCAGCTTGCGGGTGCCCTCGCCGGTTTGGGGCGGTTCGATCTTGATGCAGCGGGCGCCCATGTCCGCCAGCAACTGGCTGGCATAGGGGCCGGACAGCATGTGGGTCAGGTCCAGAATCGTGAGGTCGTGCAGCGGGGTCATGAGGGCCTCGGTGAATTTATGTATACATAATTGGCGGCCGATCCGCGCAAAGCGTTATAAGGACCCGCCTGTTACTTGAAATTGTATACAATCTATGAAAAACTCGACCCATCAGTCAACCCCAATCTTGCCTGGCACCGCCGAGGGAATCGCCATGACCGAAACCGCCCCATCTGCCGACACCCGTCCCCCTGTCGTATTGAAGCCGGTGCACAACATGCATCACACCGCCTACCGCTGCCGCGATGCAGAACAGACGCGCTGGTTCTATGAAGACGTGCTGGGTTTCAAGCTGATTGCCGCGCTGGCATTCGACGAGGAACCTGGCCGCGCCGTGCAGCGGGAATTCATGCATCTGTTTTTCGAAACCACGGACGGCAATTGCATCGCATTTTTTGACGCGCCCGACGACGCGGACGAAAGCATGTTCGTCGCCCGCCACGGATTCGACCAGCACATCGCGTTTGAAGTGGAGAACATGGAACAGCTCAAGGCCTGGCGCCGCCACATCAACAAAATGGGCCGCCCCTGCTTCGGCCCCATCAATCACCACTTCGTGCACTCCATCTACATGTACGATCCCAATGGCCTGCAGGTGGAGCTCACGGTGAAGGATGCGGATTACCAGGGCATCATGACCCGGGAAACCGCCAAGGCCCACGCTGACATCCAGCAGTGGACCGAGCGCACCCGCGCCATCAAGGAAGCACGCCTGGACAAAAACATGCTCGACCTGCGCGGCATCGATACCAGCAAGGTCGATCTGAGCGGAATGAAAAAAATCTGACACTTTTTTGCCGGGGAACCGAATACATGAACGCAGCCACCAAACACGAATACGACCGCATTCCCTACATGATCGTGTTCCAGGAAAAAGCCAGCTTCAAGGACACCTACGCCGGCCGCATGGATTTCGTTGGCCTGGAAGCGCATCTGCTGAAACCGAAAGATGTCGACAGCAAAACCGTCATCGTTTTCATGCACCCGATTGGTGGCGGCGCTTATCTGCCGATGGTGTCATCGCTGGCGAAAAAAGGTTTCCACGTGATTTATTGCAACAGTCGCTACCGCGGCGTGGACAGTGCGCTGGCCATGGAAAAAGTGGCGCTGGATCTGGGCGCCTGCATCCGCGATGCAAAAGAGCGGCTGGGTTATGAAAAAGTCGTGCTGGCCGGCTGGAGCGGCGGCGGTTCCCTTAGCCTGTTCTATCAAAGTCAGGCCGAACATCCCACCATTACGCACACACCGGCCGGTGATCCGGTGAATCTGGTGGACGCGAAACTGATTCCTGCCGATGCCATGATGCTGCTGGCCGCGCATATTTCTCGCGCCGGCACGCTGACCGAGTGGCTGGACGCGTCGATCCTGGATGAATCCGATCCCACCAAACGTGACCGCGAGCTGGATATTTACGACAGCAACAATCCCAACCAGCCGCCCTATTCCGCC
>JBMOPR010000729.1:0-6951 GCA_049323075.1 Pseudomonadota bacterium | reverse complement strand
CAACGAATTCACCGCCGAGGGCGGCCCGGCGGAAATCGGCATCGCCCCCGGCGCGCCCGGCGATCTGGCCCATGTGTTCCTGGACGGCAATGTCATCTTCCTGCAGAACTCCGCCTTCGTGGCCGCCGCCATGGACGTCACCCTGGAAACCAAGTGGCAGGGACTGGTGAAAGGCTTCTTCTCCGGCGAGAACCTGTTCCTGATCCGCGCCAGCGGCCACGGCGACCTCTGGTTCAACACCTACGGCGCGCTGATCGAGATCGACGTCAGCGGCGACTACGTGGTGGACACCGGCAACATCGTCGCCTTCACCGAAGGGCTGGAGTACAACGTCACCAAGGTGGGCGGCTACAAATCGCTGTTCTTCTCGGGCGAGGGCTTTGTCTGCCGCTTCAAGGGCCAGGGCAAGGTCTGGATACAAACCCGGGGCGTGGCGGCCTTCACCTCCTGGGCGCACTGGTTCCGGCCCGCCGCCAAGGGCTGAGCATCCACTCCCTGCCGCCCGGGTCCACTATTTTTGCGATGTTCGCCGCGCCTGGAAGGGGGCTGCGGCGTTATAGTGTCATCCTACCGTTGATCAGGAAGGTGTCATGCGTCCACTGCCTCTTTTCAGCCTCACCCTGCTACTGCTGCTGCCGGCCGGCGCCGCTCTGGCCGACGATGGCGAACAGTACCAGGAGACCTACCAGGAAATGCCGGTGGAGGAAAGTTACCCGCAGGAAAGCTATCCGGAAGAGAATTATCCGGATCAGGGCTACCCCGAAGAACAATACCCGGACCAACCGATCCCGGACCAGACCATGCCCATGGAAGAGCCGATGCATCAGGAACCCGAGTACAGCCCGGAGCAGGCACCGGAATACCAGCAGGAGCTGATGGAGTTCCGCCGCAACTGTGAGGAGTCCGCCACCCAGGCAGAACTGCCGATAGAGGAACGGGAGCAGTTCATCCAGGACTGCCTGCAGTCCCAGGGCCTGCAATGAGCCTGACTGACAAAAAACGTTCAGCGTGACAGCAAAAATCTTTTGCTGTCATTTGCCAATCTGACTGTTTATTAATGCGCGTGTTTTCACAGGAGCATGTGATCCTGTATACCCTGGAGTGGCGTGAGGCAGGCGATGAGCGGCGCAAGTAGTGACGGCAATTGGGATTTCAACGAGTTTGAGGAAGCGGACAGCTACGAGGCCATTCCCAACCTCGAGTCCGACAACCCCAAGAAAGCCAAGAAGAACAAGCTGGATATTCGCCGCAAGCTGGAAGACCGTCTGGAGCGCAAGCGCCTGGAAGACCGCATCGGCAAGCTGGACGACGACTGGTTCGACTGAGCCATCACGCTATCCGCTATTGGCCTGCTGCTAGATCTTCAGTGGTTTCAGCCGGCCCACAAAGGCCGCAATGGCATCCCGGCGCTCAGTGCCGGTCCGGTACACCGCATGAACGGGCCTGCTGAAGGCCGGCACCCCCTTTACCTGCACCAACCCCTTTCCTTCCCCGCTCTCCAGCACGCTCTGCGGCAACCAGGCCGCCGCCTTGTGGCTTAGCAGATAGTCCAGGGCAATCGAGGCCAGGTTGGTATGCAGCAGTGGCACCGCCGCGTCGCCAAAACGCTTGCTGAAGAACAGATCGAAGGCGTCACCCCAGTCCACATGAACATAGCCGTCCCGCAATGCGGTGCGGACGCTGGCCTCCGGATCGCTGCTCACCAGCACCAGGCGGATCTGGCCGATCTTGTCGGCACGGAAGCCCGCCAGGGCAGGGGGCTCCAGCAACAGCGCCAGATCCAGCGTGCGCTCTTCCAGCCGGCGCACCAGAATGTCGACGGGATGGGCCTCGGCGCGCAACGACAGGTCCGGCAGCAGCTCGTAGAGGCGTGGCACCTGTTCCGCCATGGCAAAGCGCCAGAAACTGTAGGTGGCGCCCACGTTGAGCCGGCGCCCCTGGTCCGCCGGCATGACCACATCCTGCCGCGCGTGGGACCAGGCCAGCAGCATAGTCTCGGCATGGGGCACCAGGCGCTCCCCTTCCGGCGTCAGCTGGATGTTGTTGCGGTTGCGGATGAACAGCTCCACCCCCAGGATATGCTCCAGCTGCCGTACCCGGGCACTGACGGCAGCGGGCGTCAGGTACAGGTTGTCCGCCGCCCGGCCGAAATGGCGGGTGGTGTTCACCTCAAGGAACGTTTTCAACAAATCGGTATCCATCGGCGGCGCTCGTCGTACCTGTGGCACCCGGCCGTTGAGACCTGGTGGTGCCAGCAGTTGATGCGGAAAGGCCGGGCAAGCTTAGGGGAACAAAAGCGGCCTGCGCAAGGGTCCACCCTGGTCTATTGTGGTAACGTAACGGCCCTCCCCCGAGGACACCCGCACTAGGACCGACCGCATGACATTCGATGTTCGCCCCGTTCTGCTTGAAAACACCTGGGTACGACTGGAGCCGCTGCAACCGCACCACGCCGACGCGCTGTTCGCCATCGGCCAGCACGCCGGAGACTGGGCCTACATGCCCCACGGCTGTTTCACCTCGATCGAGCAGACCCGCAGCTGGATTGCGGACGCGCTGGCGCTGCAGGAAAAAGGCGAGCAGGTCAGCTTCGTCATCATCGACCGCAGCAACGGTGCCGTGGCCGGCAGCACCCGTTTCCTGAACATCCGTCGCCGCGATCGCGGCCTGGAAATCGGCTGGACCTGGCTGGGCCGGAATTTTCAGCGCAGCGCCGTCAACACCGCCACCAAGCTGCTGCTGTTGCAGCACGCATTCGACACGCTGGGCGCACTGCGGGTGGAACTGAAAACCGACGCCCGCAACCTGCGCTCACAAGCGGCGATTGCGCGCCTGGGCGCCACCCGCGAAGGCGTGTTCCGCCGCCACATGATCGTGCAGGACGGCTTCGTGCGCGACACCGTGTATTTCAGCATCACCGATCAGGACTGGCCCCGGGTGCGCGATGGCCTGCTGCAGAAACTGGGCGCCACCCATCCGGCATGACGACCCGCTGCGCATGACCGCCCACTCTGCCCTCAGGAATGATCTGCTGCTGGTGCTGGTGACCGTGCTGGCCGCCGCCGGCTGGATGTTTTCCAAGAACGCGCTGAACGGGATTCCGCCGCTGTATTTTCTCGGCATCCGTTTCCTGATCGCCGGTGCCACCCTGACGCTGATCGCAGCCAGCCAGCTGCGGCAACTGCAGCGCCGGAACTGGCTGCAGGCACTTGGCATGGGCAGCCTGTTCGCGCTGGCATTGATGATCTGGATTCTGGGGCTGGAACACAGCGAACACGTGGGGGAAGGTGCGTTCATTTCCAGCCTGGGCGTGGTGCTGGTGCCGCTGTTCGCGCGTTTCGTTTTTCGTGAAGTGCTGCCGCTGTCCACCTGGGTGGCACTGCCGGTGGCGATTGCGGGCCTGGCGCTGCTGTCGCTGGACAAGGGCCTGCGGCTGGAAACCGGGCAGATCCTGATGCTGGTGTCCGCCGCACTGTTCGCGTTTCATTTCAATCTGATCACGCGCGTTGTAGCGCAGATGCCGGCCCTGGCGCTGACAGCGATCCAATTGTGTGTGGTGGGTGCTGCGTCCTGCCTGGCGGCACTGCCATTTGAAACCCTGCCGGACCCCATTCCGCCTGACACCTGGGGCTGGATTCTGGCGGCGGCGCTGATCGCCAGCAGCGCGCGTTTTTTCCTGCAGGCCTATGCCCAGGCCCGCGTCTCTGCCAGCCATGCCGCCGTGATCATGGTGCTGGAGCCAGTGTGGGCTTCATTGCTGGCGGGTTATTTTCTGCAGGAATCCATGTCGCTGTCGCAGCTGGCCGGCTGCGCACTGATTTTTGCCGCGCTGCTGGTAAACCGCTGGCGCGCCATCGCCAATCTGATCAAATCCGGATGACCTCACAATGGAAGACCGCATCACCGAACTGGAAACCCGCATTGCGTTTCAGGAACACAGCCTGCAGGAACTGAGCGACGAGATGTACCGCCAGCAGAAGCAGATCGAGCGGCTGGACAACATCTGCCGGATGTTGCTGCAACAGATGCAGGATGTGTCCGCCGCCCTGCCCGCCAAACCCCTGGACGAAAAGCCGCCCCATTACTGAGCAGCGCGGCCTGGCCCGGGGGCCCTGGCCGGTTTACGGTTTGCGAAAATCACCGATGGAATAAAATACGGTCCACTGCGGACTGAGCACGTTCTGCGCCTGCACACCCTGGATCAGCACCACCGTGGGCGAACCATCACGCTCGAAGCGGGTCTGGAAACCACTGTCGGCCGGACGCGCCTCTGTGCTGGTTTTCCAGGATGCGTCCAGACAGGTACGCAGATTCGTCACCGCCTTGTCGTGATAGGCGCGTGCCACTTCCTCATCCGGCGCAGCGCGGGTACAAACATAACGGGTGCCCCCCTTGCCCGCCTGCCAGATTTCACAAGACGAGCCGACAGCATGGTAGTTCGCCTGAAAAATGTCGGCATAACGGGAACGGGTGCGGGCACCCCGCAGTGATGCAAACCCGTCCGCATGGCTCGCAATCAGCTTGCGGACTTCACCGCAGGGATCGGCGCTCTGGGCCAGCCCGCCGGCGTCCTTCGTGGTGTCTCCGCCGCTGGCGCAGGACAGCAGCAACAACACCGACGGTGCCAGTGCCAGCCATCGCAGATATCGGGTCGACAGTGCGTTTCGGATCGACATGAAGTGAATTCTCCCTGGTTTTTAAAATGTGCGCGTCAATCAAAGCATGCTTTCGATGACAAATACTGACATCACGCGGGTGGACAGGCGCTGCCACCAGCCGGTTTCCGGTTCCTGATCGAAGCGAATCTTGCGGCCGTTTTCGCCGGTTGTCCAATTCAGGTCACCATCCTCGTCCAGATCCAGCCGATAGGCGTGGTCCAGCAGGTCATGCTCGAATACCTCACTCATCTTACCCGCCAGTTCGGGGCTTTCGAACACCACACCCATTTCGGTATTGAGCTCGACGGAGCGGGGATCCAGATTGAACGAACCCACGAACACAAACCGCTTGTCACCGGCAAAGGTCTTGGCATGCAGGCTGGCGCGGGAAGAACCTTTCCAGCTTTTTTTCTGGCGCGCATCCACGGTCTGGTGAGGCTTGAATTCATACAGTTCAACGCCGGCGCGAATCAGATCCTCGCGGTAGCGCATGTAGCCCGCGTGCACTACCGACACGTCGTTGGCGGCCAGCGAATTGGTGAGAATCCTCACCTTCACTCCACGCTGCACCATTTTTCCCAGCGCCGCCACCAGCTGATCGCCCGGGACAAAATACGGCGAGATGATGATCAGGTCGTGCTGCACCTGGCCCAGCAGCATCGCCAGGCGTGGACCGATGTGGGTGGCGGCCGACGTTTCGATGCCCGCTGCCTTCTGTGGCGAATCGTAGAGCAGGATGGAACGGCCCCACACAAAGTTGTTTTCGCCCAGACCGCCGGACTGCGCCAGATCGCTTTGCCTGAGGGCGCTGGCATAGGGCGTCTTTTCCGCCTCGACCAGAAAATCCTGCAGTTTCCGCCGGACGCGGGCCAGATCGTCCAGCGTCGCCGGTTCGCCGGGAAACGCCGTCAGCGGCACCGCCCAGTCGCTGTTCCAGTACAGATCGAAGGCGTCTTCGACTTCGCGCACCACAGGGCCCACTGCCAGCACGTCCAGATCGGAAAACTCCGCGTGGCTTTCACCGCCGAAATACTCGTTGCCCACGTTGCGGCCGCCGACAATAGTGACCAGGGCATCGGCCGTGAGGGATTTGTTGTGCATGCGGCGATTGATGCGGGAGAAATCCGTGACCATATCCAACACCCGCCGCTCGCGATGGGCGAAGGGATTGAACAGGCGGATTTCAACGTTGGGATGCTGGTCGATGATGCGCAGATACTGGTCCTTGCCGGCAGTATCCAGATCATCCAGCAGCAAGCGCACCCGCACACCGCGATCCGCCGCCCGCAGCAAGGATTCCAGCAGCACGAGGCCACTGCTGTCGTTGTTCCAGATGTAATACTGCACGTCGAGCGAACGCTGGGCGGCGTAAATCAACCCGACCCGCGCCACCAGGGCATCGATGCCGGTGGACAGCGGATGAAAGCCCGACCGGTTCGGATGCCGGGGCAGCAACGGCGCCAACGCCTGACCGATGCGGGTGTCGGCGGTGTCGGTCAGGGCCTGGGACGGCGTGCGTTCCACCGGTTGCGGCAGCGTGGCGCAGCCGGTCAGGGCCGCCAACCAACCCGTCAGCGCCAGTACGCACCACATCGTCATTCGATTCACGGGTTCACCCCTTTCCATTGTGTGCCACAGACTATAGCAAAACTTGCGCAGGCACAGTGATGGCCGCAACCGTCTGCGCGATTGACTTCGATGCAGTTGACTTCAATGCCTTGCTTGGTAGGCTAGCGGTCCTTCGCCTCAGTGCAATCACGTTTCGACCGGGGAATTTTCAATGCCTGCATCCATCGTCACCGGCCCGCTGCTCGGGCTGGAATCCGACGCGCTCTACACGGTCTGTTTCACCACCGCAAAATCGGTGAACCAGGCCAGCGTCACCGCCAACGGCCACAGCGTAACGGCCAGTGCCGCTGGCGAAACCTGCAACCACCGCTTCTGGCGCGCGGAAATTCCCGTCACGCCCGGCGTCCATGCCCTGGCGGTGCGCTATCGTGTACTGCTCGACGGCAGCCTTGCCCGCGATTACAACAATCGCGACGAGTGGCAGTTCTATGTGCCGGCCCACGGCGAAAAACCGAAAATTCTCTACGCGTCGTGCAACGGCTTTTCCAGCGCCGATCTGGCCAACAAGACCGAGCATCCCTACGCGCTGTGGCAAAAGCTGAAAGAAGAACACGCCAGCGCACCCTACGCGCTGATGATCCTGGGCGGCGACCAGCTGTATGCCGATGAAATGTGGAGCACGGTGCCCACACTGAAGGAATGGAGCAAGCTGCCGCGCAAGGAC
>JBMOPR010000728.1:0-6959 GCA_049323075.1 Pseudomonadota bacterium | reverse complement strand
AATGTAGAAATGCTGTTCACCGGTGGACTGGACATCAAGAATCTCAAGCTGCCGGAAAACGCCAACGGCACTATCCAGGTGAACTACCAGCAGTTCGCAACCGATGAGCACCCTGACAGTATGAGCTTCGCCGGTCAGGTGAATCTGCAACTGGATCTGAGCAACGTGCGTGAAAGCGATGATTCCGGCGAAACTGCCTACTCGGGCCTGGACCAGATCGGCATCCAGCTGACCGCAGCCGGCGAATTCAGCTCAGTGGACGGCGACAGCTTCGCCGGTTCCCTGAGCATCAGCGGCGGTGTGGACAGCAATGTGCAGGTGCGGTTCGAAACCGATCTGCCGGATTACTCGGACCGTGCGGTGGTGACCATGACCTCCAGCCCCGCCAACCTGGCTGCCGGCCTGATCGACACCATCCGCATCCGCTGGGCTGGCAAACAATATGACATTGAAAACTATTTCAGCAGCAACGGCATTCGCATCACCAACCAGGACGGCGTCATCATGGATCTGGACCTGTCGGTGGAAGATGGCGTGAACGCCGGCCGCATCCTGCTGAACGGCACCGCCTTTGGCAGCGTGTCGCCGCTCAACGGCAGCCTGCTGATCCAGTTGTCGAACGGCAGCGAGTTGGTGCTGTAATCGCTGAAAGAAATGCCTGAAAAGTAAAAGGGAGCCTGTCACGGCTCCCTTTTTTTTGTGCACTGATTTTATATGCACTGTCGCTTGATGTGTCACTTCCCGACACGCCATCAAGCGATCACAACGGCTTTACACGAAGTACATTACCATCCAGTCAGCAATCAGCGCCGGCTTGGGCTGGCCTTCGATTTCCACCGTGTATTCCGCCGTCAGCAGGAACTGGCCCGGATTCTTTTCCACGGCATCCTTCAGCTTGGCCACCGCGCGCACCTTCGAGTTCACTTTCACCGGCGCCAGAAAACGGATCTTGTCGAAGCCGTAGTTCATGCCCATCTTCAGACCCGCCGGCACCAGCAGATCGGGCATGGTGGCCTGCAGGTAAGGCAGCAGGGACAACGTCAGAAAGCCGTGCGCGATGGTGCCCCCGAACGGGGTGTGTTTGGCCTGCTCCGGATTGACGTGTATGAATTGATGATCCAGCGTGGCATCGGCAAAGGCATTGATGCGGGCCTGATCGATCAGGAACCACTCGGACGCACCCATTTCGGTGCCGACCGCTTCCAGCAGTTTTTCTTTCGCTACCAGTTTCATGTTATTGCAACTCCCTCAGGGTCAAAAAGACAAATTCAAAAAACAATAAATTCAACTGAACAGCTTGTGCAGCTGGGATTCCACCATCGCCCAGGGTACCAGCAGCGGCTTTTTGGTGACAGTGAGCGTGCAACTCACACCTTCCACCCGGTACTCGATATGAAAACCCTTGCCACGCGCATAGCCGCGCACCACATCGCCAGCGAATTCAATGTCATGCTTGACAGCCAGTTTTTTCAGCTTTTCGACTATGACTTCGGCCGGCTCCGGCAATTGCCCGGTGACAGAACGTGACATGGACACACCCTTTCAGTTGATTCGAATCCGGCTCGCCCGCGCAAAATTACGGATCGGCCGGGAGGTCGGATTTTATCATGATTGCCCGGGGCGGCCAGAGGCAATTCTGGCGGGCTCAGCGGCCAGGCGCCACACGAGGCGGCATTGAGCGCAGCCGCGCCGTCCTGACCGTTACAGACCAAATATGCGCTGCGCGGTGCGGGTCGTGCGCGCTGCCAGGTCCGCCGGTGCCATCTGCAGGACATCTGCCAGGATTTCAGCAATGCGGAACAGGTTGAAAGGTGTATTGTCCTCGCCCCGCGCAAAGCTGGGGGGGATATCCGGCGCGTCGGTTTCCAGCACCACGTAATCCAGGGACAGGGTTTTCAGTATGGAGCGCAGTTTCAGCGCGCGGTCATAGGTAGCGCCGCCACCAAAACCCACGGCAAAACCCAGTTCGTTGAAGTATTGGGCCTGCTGCAGGCTGCCGGAGAACGCATGCACCACGCCGCCGTGACTGAACTTCTGCTGGCGCAGAACTTTCAGGATCGGGTCGTGGGTCTTGCGCGCATGCAGAATCAGCGGCAGACGGTGGTTGCGGGCAACGGCCACCTGGGCCGAAAACAGCTCCAGCTGGCGCGCAAAATCCTGGTCGCCATGAAAAGTATCAAGCCCGATTTCGCCGACGGCAATGACATCGGGCGTAAGCCAGGATTCCAGCGCCACCACATGTTCGTCACGATGCTCGGCTGTATAGCAGGGATGCAGGCCAAAGGCAGGCTGTAACAGGGCATACTGATCGCACACCTGCCGCAGCCGCGCCCAGCCGGTTTCGCTCACACCGGGCACCAGAATCGCGCGCATACCGGCGGCCCTGCAACGATCCACCAGCTCGGCGCGGCAAGCATCGAACTCGGCAATGTCCAGGTGGCAATGGGTATCGATCAGATCCAGCATGAAAAATGGCTCCAGAAGACTTGCTTCTGCAGTATACACAACGCAACCGTCCGCCCCCAGAAACCCTGATCATGGCAGGGTTGATGCCATTTCAATCCGCTGAGTTGACCACTATAGTCCTGCCCCAGAACCAGCGCGTAATCGTGATTGCCATCATCTTCCACAACGGAAACCGAGCTGTACTGGATGGTTCCGGAAACGGCAGTTGATTGTTGTGTGCCGTTCACCCACAGGGTCAGTTGACCAGATTGAATGCGAACTGCGACTTTATGCCAGGCTCCCATCGATACCGGCGCTGATATCAACTCCACATTACCTGCACTAGTTTGCAAGGAGGATTGCACTCTGCCGTCACTGGTAAACGCAATTTTTAGCCCATTCGCCAAGTTGACCAGCGTTCCGCCACCTGCGTGGGGGCGCACTGCAAGGGACACACTGAAATTGTCGTTCAATTGCAATTTGCTGGCGTGTTCTGCCGCAATGTGGCCATCGTTGAACAACAGGCTTCGCCCGCCCTGGTTCGGGCTACCGGCGACCGTGGTTACACCTTTAGATTGAAGTGTAAGATAGCCAACTTCGTCAACAACCCCGCCACCCACTTCTACCGCTGTCATCCATGCCGCTGCCAGGGTCAGACGATTGGGTTCGTAGATATCGCCCAATTGCAGATTATGTGTTTCACCGCTCGTGCCGTTAAGTTGGATTTGTCCGGTGATGGTATACGGAATGGAAATAGGCGCGTTGTCATAGCGAACGTATTCGTACGATCCCGGGTTAGCCTGATTCCCAATGATAACGGCGTCTGTTGTATCCAGCGCCGGTTTCTGTCCTTGGGGATAGTCCACACTGAAGGCGTATTCTACTGCGGGTTGCATTCCTATCCTGGCTTTGATGGAACCTGATCCAGGGCGTTGAGGGGCAACATACACGATGTCGGCGATGCCTTGGGCATTGGTCGTGAGTTGCGATGTGGCGACGCGGCCTAGCTCACTAAACAGGTCAACGCTAATGCCTTGGATCGGCTCTCCTTCGTTATTCGTAACCTGAATTTGGCCCTGGTAGGAAGTATTGACCTCCATGCTGGCCGGCAGGCTACTTATGGCAACGGTTAAAGGCCGGATTTCGATCGGAACGATCTGGCTGACACTTCCAGCGTTGATAGTGAGTTGTGCCGTCTCAGCATATTCACTGCCTTTTAGCTCAAGCGTTAGAACTCCCTGCTGCAGGCCGCCGGGTGGATTGACAAATTCTACCGCACCGTCAGTGCCAACGCTTACCGCTGTATCGTCATCAACCAGATTTCCGTGTGCATCGCGGACGGTTGCATTGACCTGAACGCTACCATTTCCACCTATCGATGCCAAACCCGTTGATTCAACAGCAATAGAAGCAGGTGCGCCGGGCACTACACGGAAATTGAGCGCTGTATTAGTCGTTGGATCGCTCTCGGATGAAATCAGCTTTGCGGTAACTTCATACTCAGCACCCGCAACTCTTGAGGTTCGCAAAGAATTTGTGAAAATTGCGTAGTCACGATTTATCTCGGTGGATTTTTCCAATATCCCGCCGTTGCTGGCTTTCCACATGATTTGCACGTCATATTTTTTGCTTTCCGGACGGCCAGCGTAGCCAATCAAATCAGCAGACAATTCAACTTCAGGCTCATCGGCTGAAATCAGAATTGCGCCGTTACTATCATGATCATCGTCGGCGTCAACCATCGCCTGAATGTCCAGGTACTCAAACGCATACTCCCACAAGATATTCCCGGCATCATTGTTGGTGTACAGGCGCATGGTTAAATAATCTTCCGGCGCCAGGCTCGCCAGATGCCCCAGATTGCTGAAGTGGATGGTCTGGTTTTCTCCCAGGGTAATCAGGGTTTCGTCTTCGCCCAGGGCCAGGATCAGTTCCTGTTTGCCGTCGATGGGGGTCAGCCGGTCGAAGTCGCTGCCGATCAGGCTGTACAGCAATTCGATCAGGTCATCGGTGTTCGCTATCGTCGGTGTGCTCAAGTCGAGGATGTTGGTTTTGGTTTCTTCGGCCGTGCCCGCATTCTGCACCCGGTTGATGGCCTGCATCTCCAGATCAAACTGGCTGAACTGGTATTCCGGCCGGTAGTTCCAGGCATAGGTCGGGAGCGGTTTTTGCGGGTCGATGGCGTTGGGCGTGCCGGCATCAAACTCCTTCTGCAGTTTTCGATATTCGTTGTAGGTCTGCCAGTGCTTGTCTTCGTCGAACAGCGGCACCATGAAGGGCGTCAGCTTGTTGGGACGGGCATCGTAGGGCGGTTCCAGGTCGCCGGCGTCGAAGTTGGGGCTGTTGTCCTTGGGTGTGCCGGAGACGTGGATGTAAAAATGTTCGGCCGTGGTGAGGTTGTCGCCCGCCTTCACCACTTGCGTTTTCAGGCCCGGTGGAATGGGAAAGATGGCCTGGTCGCCGGTTTCCGCCAGGGTGCTGTCGGCGACTACTTTGGCGAACCGGCCGGACAGGCCGTATTGTTCGCCGTTGTCCAGGTTGAGCTGGTCGGGCAGCGCGCTGCCATCGCGATCCAGCCATTCGGTGTAGATCTGAATATAAGTGTCGCTGGTCAGCGACGCGCCTTCCGATCCGATCAGGTAGTTGCGCTCTTCCCCTTGGGTAATGCCCTGTTCAATGTCGTACACCCGCTCGGCCCAGATCTTCAGGTTGGGGGGCGCCATGGCGATTTCAGGGGCTTCCACGGTAATGCCGGGAACGCCTTCCTCGAATTTCAGTTCCACCCGGGCCGTGCCGACATAGCCGGTGGCGCGGTTGATGGCCACGACCTTGACGAATTCACCGGGCTTCAGGTGGTCGGCATCGCGCTGCTGGAACGGTTCGGCCATCTTGTTGACGGTGGCCCAGGCGGTGTAATCCGGGGTGCGGGCACCACCGCCAATGTTCAGGTGGCTGTCCTTGCGGCCCCGCAGCAGGACACGGTAGGCCACTTGCTCCTCGTCCTGGTTGAGCCCTACCGAGAGCCGGCCGTTGACTTCACCGCTCGTTAATCCGGTGCGGGCGGTGACCAGCTGGCCGGTGGATTCGCGGAACATCAGAATGTCGGTGTTCCTGAAATCCTCGGCGCTGATGCTTTGCAGCAGACCGATCTTCTGATCGGTGCGCTTTTTGGAATCCATCAAACGCACCAGATCCGGTTTCGGCGTGGCGCCGTCGCTGGTGTCCGGCGCTTCAAAATACACGCCTTGCAGGGTGGCCACATCGCCGGCCTGCCAGTGGGGCGTCTGGCCTTCGGCAATGAACGCTTGTACCTGCGCTTGCATGGCAGGGTCGGTGATGGTTTTGAGGGTGCCTTTGACCAAGATGTCGGGCTTGCCATCGACGTTGAAATCATAGCGATTCTGGGTAGTGGCCAGTTCTTCTTCATCGAAGTAGGAATAGGTGGTGGCATCGCCGATGGGCACCGCGCTGTCGTCCAGATTTTTGAGGCTGACCTTGCCGGTGACCACCATGACATCGACGTAGAAATTGTGCTGGTAGCCATAGTTCAGGGTGTTGGGGGCCGAGATGTACGCATACCCTGCCCCCAGATAGGCGTAGCAGTTTTCCCACGACTGGCGGCGCAGGTAATAGGGAATCTGCTGGCTGCCGATCGGCATGAAATTGTTGTAGTTCAATTGGGCATAGATATCGACGGTGAATTCGAAGCCGCCGATTGGGCAGGTGGGCAACCGGCCGCGCAGGCTGAAACGGCCATCCGCATCCGAGGAAGCGACCCCACCCGGAAAGGCAAACTCATCAATGTAGACCTTGGTGCCCACCACCGGCCCGAAGATGGTGTCGCCCGGCTTCACCCGCATTTCACCCAGGGGCGTCTGCGGTGAGGCTGGGTCACCGAAGAAGCCGACCCGGTACGCGATGTTGTGGGTGGATTTGGCGATCAGTTTGCCTTCGGGTGTCAACACGACCGATTTGTCTCCTGGCAGGATCAAGCCTGGCTCGGTAAGGTCGACGGGAAAGGTCAGCAGTACCAGATCGTTGGGATCATCGGTCAGGCGATCCGACTGCCCACGCACGTAGAGGCTTTTGACGCTCTCGGCCAGGTCGGGATGCGGGATCACCGTGGTGTTGTCTGCAGCTTTGAAGGGCTGCGACTTGAATTGCGCTACCGTCATGAGATCAGCTGCCATTGCCAGATCGCTGCCATGTTGCTGCTTGTACGTTTGCAGGCGGTTCAGATGGCCTTGGTAGGTGTTGGCCGCCATGATTACCAGTGAGGATATGTCGTCCGAGTAGCCCTCGGGCAGTGGAAGTTCCCGCACTTCGTTGCCAAGGTTGTCGTACTCCACCAGGATGGGTTGCTCGTTCTCATCCAGCACCACCGAGCGCGCCATGACATAGCCGCTGCGGTGCACTTCCGAACCTGCATGAGCCTGCAGCATTCCCGTCACCAGCAGAGCCAACGCCAGAACCAGCGAGGCAAGGCTTTGAGCACCACGGGCAGGTTGCACAAA
>JBMOPR010000727.1:0-6963 GCA_049323075.1 Pseudomonadota bacterium | reverse complement strand
AATTTCACGCAGGTGGGGCGACAGTGCCGGAATTCCGGCGCTTCTGCAGGGCTGTTATTTGTGGGCAGGTTTTAAGTCCAAAACGATTTAATGGAACGGGCTTCGGAAGCAGTCGGGGCACGGGATAAAAACCACCGCAATTACAAAGAGTTGACGTGGATGAGGGGGAGCACCACGCAGCCTGAAGAAATTTGAGGATTCTCCTTAAAGTTCAAAAAAACGACGCCGATAAACTGGGTGTAGGCAGATGAAGTAGTTCACACGGCCTCAAACGCAACAGAGGCACAGCCAAACAGATTAACCTCAACTCAATTGAGGTCGTGTTTAAATAGCAGGAGAACACCATGCCCCAGATTATCAATACCAACATATCCTCACTGAACGCGCAGCGTAACCTGAACAAGTCACAGGGCGCACTGCAAACATCCCTGCAACGTCTGTCTTCCGGTCTGCGCATCAACAGCGCGAAAGACGACGCTGCCGGTCTGGCCATCTCCAACCGTTTCACCACTCAGGTTCGCGGTCTGAACGTTGCTACCCGCAACGCCAACGACGGTATCTCCTTCGCGCAGACCACTGAAAGCGCCCTGGACGAAATCACCACTTCGCTGCAGCGTATTCGCGATCTGGCCGTACAGTCAGCCAACGATACCAACAGCGCATCTGACCGCAAGTCGCTGCAGTCGGAAGTTGACCAGCTGGTGTCTGAAATCAACCGCATTGCCGAAACCACTACGTTCAACGGCTCCAAGGTTGCCAACGGCTCGCTGAAATCCCTGAATTTCCAGATCGGCGCCAACGCGGGTGAAACCGTAGCAGTCAAGGGCGTGGACGCTCGCGCTTCCTCCCTGGGTTCACAGCCGGGTGCAGTGCAGACTACCTTTGACGGTGGCAACGCTGCTGCAGCCAGCCAGACTGCCCTGACAATCCAGGTCGGTTCTTCCGCCAACGCCACATCGGTTGATGTGATGTCGACAGCCAACGGTGGCACCATTACCTCGGCTACCGCTGCCCAGTTGACTGATACAGAAGACGACAACTATGGCACCGGCTTTGCCAAGTCCCTGGCCGAGCGCATTAACAGCCTGCGTGAAGATGGTGTGGAAGGTCTGGAAGGTGTTTACGCCAGCGCCACAACCACTTTTGATTACAGTGATGTTGCCGGTACTGTGGCTGCTGAAGCGTATGTTGGCGCAGGCACACTGGCCAACGGCGACCTGGTCATCAACGGTGTGGATATCGGTCCGGTTGAAGTGCAGGAAAAAGACGCTAACGGCGCACTGGTCACTGCCATCAACGCCAAATCGGATATCACCGGTGTCAAGGCCAGCCTGGATGACAACAGTCGCCTGGTGCTGACTGCCGCTGACGGTCGTGACGTGGTGGTTACCACTGCAAACGGTTCAGAAGAAATTCTGTTCGACGGTGGCGATACCAACGCCGGAGACATTACTGCGCTGGCCAGCCAGGTGAAGACAGGTGAACTGACTATTTCAGCTCAGGACACCATCAACATCACTGAAACCGGTTCGCTGGCCAACACTGATACTACCGACGACAATGTTCAGGCTGTAGGCACCATCGCCAATGCCGACATTACCACAGCAGCTGCTGCCAACATCACCATGAAGGCAGTAGACAGTGCGCTGGGCCAGATCGACTCCTTCCGCGCTGATCTGGGTGCGATTCAGAACCGCTTTGAATCGACCATCCGCAACCTGTCGGCTGTATCGGAAAGTCTGTCGGCTGCAAATTCCCGGATCAAGGACGCAGATTTCGCTGCTGAAACAGCTGAACTGTCCAAGAACCAGGTATTGCAACAGGCAGGTATCTCGGTGCTGGCTCAGGCCAACGCACTGCCGCAGCAGGCCCTCTCGCTGCTCGGCTAAGGTGTTGTCCCTTAACTGAAAAGTTAGGCAAAAAAGAAAGAGCGAGCCCCGGGATCGAAAGGTTCCGGGTGCTCGCGTTTCCATTGCGATAGCAGGTGGCAGTCATGATCAATAACAGTACGACCGGCCTGGAGGCGAAGAGCAGCTATACTTCTGTTGAAAAGCAGAAGCCGGCTGCTGCTGCCCCTTCCGCCAAGTCTGAAACTGTTACGGTAACGGCCCCGGTGGAGAAACAGAAACCGGCGGCGGAACAGGTTCCCGTGCAGGAGCAGCAGACTGAACCGGCGGATCTCTCCAGGGAACAGCGCGAAGAAGTCACCCGCAAAGTGGCTGAGGCCATTCCCAAGGTTCGCGAGCTGATGCAGAGAAACCAGCGTAGTCTGGATTTCGAGGTGTCGGAGCAGGAAAACCGCGTCATCATCACCGTGATCGACAAGGAAAACGACAAGGTCATCCGACAGATTCCGCCGGAAGACGTGTTGCAGATTGCCGAGGCGATCGATCAGGGGTTGGAGCAGAATCTGGGTGGCATGATTTTCAGTTCGCGCGTTTGAGCTATTTGTGCGCCGGAAAAAAGGCGGGCCCTAAAGATTGCCTGTCAGGTGCCGATAACCAGATCAATGGGGAGTGATGTTACGACGAATAGATTGGTCTGTTAATTGCTAGATTACCTGGTGCTGTCAGTAATCTGACAGGCACAGAGGAATCTGCAGAGAGGTTAAAATGGCAACCATTACCGCAGCCGGTACCGGATCAGGTATTGATGTCGAAAACATCATTACCAAGCTGACCGAAGCTGAGCGCACTCCCACCGAGCAGCGCCTGTTGCTGCGCGAAACCAATATACAGGCTGAAATTTCAGCGTTTGGCTCGCTCAAAAGCTCCCTCTCTGATTTCAGAAAATCCCTGACCAACCTGTCCTCCCTGCAAAGTCTTGCCGCCCGGTCGGCAACTTCCAGCAAGCCTGAATCCTTTACCGTGACTGCCGACAACACTGCGTCGGTAGGCAGCAGCCAGATCGAAATCGTCAATCTGGCATCCGCACACAAAATGGTGTCCACCGCCAACTTTGCCGGACCTACCACCGCAGTCGGCGCCGGCACCATGACCATTTCCCTGGGCAGTGCATCGTTCAATGTCCAGATCGTGGGCGGCCAGAACAATACGCTGGCCGGTATTCGGGATGCCATCAATAACGCAACCGGCAACACCGGCATCACTGCCAGTATCCTGACGGTATCCAACGGCATGGGCGGTACCCAATCCAAGCTGGTGCTGTCGGCAGACGACACCGGAACTGCCAATACCATCTCGGTGGCCGTCACCGGCGATTCCGACGGCAACGATACGGATAACGTCGGGCTGTCGGCTTTCCTGAATGCCAACATGGAGCAGAAAAGCACTGCCGCCAATGCGCTGATCCGTGTTGACGGGTTCGACGTGACATCGTCGACCAATGTTTTCAAGAACGCGATTCAGGGTGTGACCCTGACGGCGGTGAAAGCCAATCCCACTGTTAACGAGACACTGACGGTAGGTATCAACAAAACCGCCATCAAAGACAACCTTGCATTGTTCGTCGAGAACTTCAATGCATTGAGTGAAACCCTCAAATTCCTGACCAAATATGATCCGGAAACCCAGGAAGCAGGTTTGTTGACTGGCGATTCCACCGTGCGCTCCATCGAAACCCAGCTGCGCCGGACCATCACCAATGTGGTTGAGGGTCTGGATTCCAATTTCAGCTCCCTGGCTTCCCTGGGCATCACCACCCAGCGTGATGGCACATTGAAACTGGATTCGACCAAGCTCGACAGCGCGCTCACCACCAATTTTGATGACGTGGCAAACCTGCTGGGTGGCGAAGACGGTATCGCCAAGAAGCTGGATTCCACCCTGAACAATTTTCTCAAGACCGGTGGCCTGATTTCCACCCGTAACGAAACGTTCCTGAAGCAGCTCAAGGATATCGATTCCCAGCGGGAAAGACTTGAGTTGCGGATGACGTCGTATGAAGAACGTTTGCGTGCCCAGTATGCTGCCATGGATGCGATCGTAGCCAACCTGAACTCGACAGGTGATTACGTTGCGCAGCAGATGGAGTCGATTTCGCAAATTACAGCCAAGAAGAAATAGCCTAATTTCAGCAGGTAAACGTACATGAATATGTCAAAAGGCGCGCAGCAGTACGCAAAGATGAACAGAAGCACAGCTGTGGAAGATGCCAACCCGCATCAGCTGATCCAGATGCTGTATCAGGGAATACTGGACAGCCTGCAACAGTCGCTTGGCTTTATCGAGCGCCGGGATTTTGAAGCCAAGGGCAAATCCATTGGTCGCGCCATTACCATCGTCGGTGGCCTGCAGGGCTTTCTGGATCACGAGAAGGGCGGCGAGATTGCGAAGAATCTTGATGGCCTTTACGACTACATGACCGTACGGCTGTATGAAGCGTCCCGCGAGAACAGCCAGGATAAAGTGCGCGAAGTCATTGATCTGGTGCGCGAAATAAAGGCTGGCTGGGACGGTATATCCGACGAAGCCAAGCGCATTTTTGTGGAAGCTTCACAACCTTCGGCAGAGTGATTTATGTTGGCGCAGCTGATCGACGGATTCAATGAACGCATGCAGCGTGCAATCGATGCCCGCGATTATGAAGAGCTGCGCACGCTGGATATCGCCTGCCTCCGGTTTATGTCAGAAAACCTGCCCCCGAAACAGCTGGACGAAGCAGGGATGCTGGCGGTGAAAGACAGTCTTGAACGTCTGCAAAAAACCTATCGCACTGCGGTGACAGCCTGCACTGCAGCCCGCGATTCGGTGCAGGAGGAATTGCAGGCGGCTGGCCGCGGGCGGCGTAATACCATCCAATATCTTGACGTGGCGAGAAACCTGGGCCGCTGAAGGCCGGTTTTGCGCAAAGCGGAGAAACTTCAATGTCCGTCCAGTCCATCAGCATGCCGTACCTGATTCCCGATATGCCCAGCGCGGAAGAGGTACTGCCGTTCCTGCGCGAGATCGACGAAAACCGCTGGTATTCGAATTTCGGCCCGCTGGTGCTGCGGTTGAATGACCAGATCAAGGCCCATCATTTTGCCGGTGAAGATGTGCATACCCTGTTGTGCAGCACCGGTACTGCCGCGCTCGAACTGGGGCTGGCTTGCCTTGGACTGAAGCCCGGCGCTCGCGTGCTGGTGCCTGCGTTTACTTTTCCCGCCTCGGCCAATGCGATCCAGAACTGCGGCTTTGAACCCGTGTTCTGTGATGTGGATGAACAGAGCTGGGTGCTGACACCCGAAATTGCATTTGAAGCACTGCTGCGTACCCGCATCGATGCGGTGATGCCGGTGGCTGCCCTGGGCCGCCCCTTGCCAGCGAGCCAGTGGGACCGTTTTTGCGAGGAAACCGGTTTGCCGGTTCTGATCGACGCTGCTCCCGCACTGGGTAATCAGCGGGTCGGCAAACATCTGGTGGTTGCCTACAGCATGCACGCCACCAAGGCATTCGGCATTGGCGAGGGCGGTGTGCTGGCAACGGCCGATGCCGATCTGATTGCCCGTGCCCGTCGCATCTGCAATTTTGGCATGGATGGCGTGGGACGGGTGGTGATGCAGGGTACCAACTGCAAGCTCAGTGAATATCATGCCGCCGTCGGCCTGGCGCAAATGCAGCGCTGGCCCGCCCGCCAGCTGAAGCGCGCCCGTATTGAAACGGCATACCAGGCGCACATGCAATTGCACAAGGATCTGTGGGCAACCCAGTCTTTTGTCGACAGGCCACCGGAGCATGATGTTCTGGTGACATTGCCGGTGCGCAACAGCCGTTCCACCATGCCGGTTCGCCTGAGTGATCATGTTGCCATCGACATCCATGAGGTGCAGGAACGGCTGGCGGAAAAAGGCATTGGAACCCGGCTGTGGTATAACCCGGCGCTGCATCGCCATCCCAACTGGATGGGGCACCGGCAGATCCACCGCTCCGGCCTGCACAGCCTGGCCACGGTCGATTCCCTTAACAGCCGGCTGATCGGCCTGCCGTTCCACAACTTCCTGTCCCCCGAAGACATCGCCCATGTGGTAACCAGCCTTTGCCAAATAGTTGAAAGCAGGGAATTCTCTGCTTCAATTAGCTAAGAGAGTTTGGCTGCTAATAACAATGGGGAATTATGGATGCCTTGATCGCGCTGCGGCAGCTGGAGTCTGCCGTGGCCGAGCGTCGTCACGGGGACGCGCAACAATATCTGCTCTGGTTGCTGGCCAATGCGTCGGTGCATCGTGCGCGGCAGGATAAAGTCTTCCTTCCCACCTATTCCGATTCCGAAATCACCTATGTAGCCACCCGCATTGCCAGTGCGGCCTGTCAGCTGTTTGCTGATCCGCAGTTCGGCATTGATGATGACCTCTTCTACCAGTTTGCAAAGTGCCACGGCCATCTGGTGACCATCCTGGGAATTTCCGGATTCAACAACGCAGATCATGTTATCCAGAACCTGCTGGAGCCGGTGCAGGGCAGCAAGGCGGAGACCATTACCCGGCAAGCGTTCAATAAAATCCTGATCCTGCACGGCATTCATTCCGACGTGAAATTGCCGTACGAACAGTATCTTCAGTCACATCCAAAGCATTTGTTGTGGCTGGTGCTGGCGGCGGTAAGCGCGCAGTTCTGCGTGAGGGAAAAGGAAAATGCCGCCCGCAACCAGTTGCTGGCTACACTGGCGCAACGGCTGGATGTAACGGCATTCGATGAATCGATGCTGGGCTGGCTGTGTGTCGCCTGGATGCATTGCAGTTATGCCACTGTGCAGGGCCGCAACAACATCAAGCAGACCCTGAACCGCATGCTGGTGCACTGGATGGCGCAACTGGGCTTTCCGCAGCAGCAGCGGGTTGAGCCGGAAATGCGGCAGGGAAAACCGGTACTGCTGATCGTCAACGAGCAGTTTCATTCCGGCCATGCCATGTACCGCTGTCTGGCACCCATGATCGATGCCCTGCGCGAGCGATTCTATCTGGTGGGCATGACGGAGAAGGACAAATCGGACAGCACCGCCCGCAAGCATTTCGACAGCCATTAT
>JBMOPR010000726.1:5572-6964 GCA_049323075.1 Pseudomonadota bacterium | reverse complement strand
GAATATTTTATGGGCATTGCTGGTACTGTCCGCCTGCCTGGTGCCCGCTGCGCTGATCGGCAGCCGCAGGCCCCATTCCAGCCTCACCGATGCCGTGGCCTGGGCCGGCTTTTTCTGCATGGGCCTGGTGTCGTCGCTGTTCGTTCTGACGCTGCTCAGGGATCTGGTGCTGCTGGCATTGTGGCTGGTATCCCTGACTGGCAGCGCGGTGACGGACACAACCGGCATTGCCCGGTGGTCCAGCCTGTTGGTACTGGCCGGCTCCGCAGTTGTCACCCTGATCGGCTTTTTCAATGCACGGCGAGCGCCGGCGGTGGTGCAGGTGGACGTACCCATCGACAATCTGCCGCCTGAACTGGAAGGCTTCACCATCGCCCAGATTTCCGACATTCATGTAGGCCCCACCATCCGCGAGCCCTGGCTGGAAGCCATCGTTCGACAGGTGAATGCACTGCAGGCAGACATGATCGCCCTCACCGGCGACCTGGTGGACGGCCGGGTGAAAGCGCTGGCGCCTCACGTGGAGCCGCTGCGGGCACTGGCAGCGCGCCACGGCACTTTTTTCGTGACGGGCAATCACGAATATTATTCCGGCGCCCATCAGTGGATCGAGCACCTGCGCACGCTGGGATTGAACGTGTTGCTGAACGAACACGTGACGCTGGAACACGACGGCGCCGCGCTGGTGGTGGCCGGGATCACGGATTTTTCCGCACACCAGTTCGACGACGCGCACCGTAGCGATCCCCATGCTGCAGTGGCGAACGCACCGGACCACGCCCAGACCCGCATTCTGCTGGCACATCAACCGCGCAGTATTTTCAAAGCCGTGGGCGCCGGTTACGACCTGCAACTGTCCGGCCACACCCACGGCGGACAATTCCTGCCCTGGAACTGGTTCGTGCCGCTGCAGCAGCCATTTACGGCGGGATTGCACCGGCACGAATCGATCTGGATTTATATCAGTCGCGGCACCGGTTACTGGGGACCGCCGAAACGCTTTGGTGCGCCAGCGGAAATCACGCAGTTGCGGCTGGTGCGCGCAAATGGCGGCACGCACTGATCAGCATGCAGGACCTGACCTTCATGAACGTCAACATTCTGCGCGCAAATTGGGCGGGAAACCTTACTCGCGCATCAGCACTGCTGCTTCTGACACGCTTGCCTGCTCAAGCACAACACCAATGATCGCCGCCGGAATCTGCACCGCACGCAATTGTTCCAGACAGTGTTGTGCCTGCCGCGCCGGCACCGCCGCCAGCAGACCGCCACTGGTTTGCGGATCGAACAGCAGCGTGTAACGGGGATCGTCCGCCGCGATAGTCTGCAACGACACCCGATGCCGGGCACGCTGATTGGCCGGTGACAGCGTGCTGCGATAACCACGTGCGA
>JBMOPR010000726.1:0-5562 GCA_049323075.1 Pseudomonadota bacterium | reverse complement strand
CAGCGCACCGTTCATGGCCGGCACCTGTGCCAGATTCAGCTCGGCACTCACGCCGGACGCATCCAGCATTTCCAGCAGATGGCCCAGCAGGCCGAAACCGGTGACGTCGGTGAGCGCATGCGCCTGATGCGATGCCAGCACGTCCGCCGCCAGTGCATTGGATTGCAGCAGATGTTGCAGCGCTGCATCGATCCAGTCTGCCCGCGCCGCGCCGCGCATGAAGGCCGCGAACAACGCGCCGCTGCCCAGGGGTTTGGTCAGCAGCAGCCTGTCACCTGCCTGCGCGCCACCCTTGCGCAACACCTGTTGCCGCTGCGCCAGGCCATTCACCGTCAGTCCCAGTTGCAGCGTTTCCGCTTCCAGCGTGTGACCGCCCAGCAGCTCCGCGCCGGCCTGCTGCAATTCCTGCCGCACGCCCTGCAACAGCTGTTGCATATCACGAATCTGTAAACGCTCGTGCAGCAGCGGCAATTGCACCTGCAGCTGCGCGCTGTGGGGCTGCGCATGCATGGCGTACAGATCCGACAGCGCATGCAATGTGGTGATGCGGGCGAACAGGCATGGATCGTCCAGCAGCGGCTTGAGCACATCGACACTTTGCACCAGCAAGGGTGCAACGGGATCGGCACACACGTCGATCAATGCCGCATCGTCGCGGGCGGGAAGCGGGCATTGTTCCTGCCCGGTTTTTTCATCCGGCGTGTCGTTCAATGCGGCCAACGCCTGCTGCAATACATCGGCGCCCACCTTGCCGCCACAACCGCCACAGCGCATCGCCGGTGGCTCCAGCGAAACATCATCCTGCTGTTGCGGCGGCGGCAGCACCGGCAGCTGTTGCAGCATGCGCATGAAGCGGCGATCAATGCGATCCTTCCAGCGCCACACCCAGGCACCAGCGATACTGAAAGCCCCACGCGCGCCCACGGCATCGCGATCGCCGGTCGCCAGCAGACTGAGGAACCGGCGCTGCGGCCGATAAGGCTGCAACGGCTGGTGCAGGAAACTGCGCCGCAGATTCTCGAACAGTACCGGTGCCTGCCGCACGGCATAAACGCCGGCACGGGGCAGCGCAACCGGGTCCAGCCACGCACAATCGCCTGCGGCAAAAATATCGGGATGGGAAACCGATTGCAGCGTGGCGTGCACGCGCACAAAGCCCTTTTCCTGCACGGCCAGGCCGCTTTCGCCGGGCCAGTCCGCCGCCCGCGCCTGGGTGCACCAGAAGATTGCGTCGGCGGGAAGAAACTGCCCGGCGGCGTTCTGCACGCCATCAGGTTGGACGTTTGCCACCTCGAACTGCGTATGCACCTGGATACCATACTGCTGCAGCCGGGGTTGCAGCCAGCGCAGCATCAACGCGGGATAGCCGGGCAGCAACTGCTCTCCCCGTGTCACCAGTTGCACGCGATGAGGACGCGCAGACGCACGCAGCCGATGCGCCATGGCCAGCGCCAGCTCCACGCTGCCGGCACCGCCACCCACCACCAGAATCGTCTTGCCTGCATCCGCCTGCAGCAACTGATCGCGTACCTGCAACCAGCGCGGCCAGAACGTCGTAATGGGTTTGACAGGAATGACATGCTGCGCGCCCGCCACATCCAGATCCGGCGTGGCCCCGATATTCAACGAAAGCTTGTCGTACTCCAGCGACGGCCGTCCCTGCAGCAACACCCGCTTCAGCGCGGGATCAATTCCCGCAACCTGCGCGTGAAGGAAGCGGACACCGGCATGACGGCACAGATTGCGCAGATCGATATGCACCTCGTCGCGCTGGTAATGGCCTGCCACCAATCCCGGCAGCATGCCGGAGTAAGGGCTGTCACTGGCTTCCGAAACCAGTGTGACCCGCACACCCGGCAATGGCTGCATGGCAAGTCGCAGCAGCACCAACGCGTGGGCGTGGCCTCCACCCAGCAAAACCAGATCCTGCTGCCACTGCTGATTCACTGAATGCATCCGGCGTTTCCTGTGTAGAGAGTTCCTGAATAAGGATGGGGCTTTGATATTTCCTTGATCTTGATTTGACGCGAGCTTGATCCACCGACTGCGACAATTCCCGTTTGATCTTTTGGCGGCACAGCGGAACCCCTGGCCATGACGGCGCGCAGCCCGGCTTTACTGACTTCAGATTCCACCGGACATTCCAATCCTTTCCACCGACTTCGCTCACTCTCCAGCCTGACACTCGGCGTACTGGTGAGCGCGTATTTTCTGCTGTTCTTCAACCAGCACCTGTTTACCTGCCTGAATCTGGCCCACGCCAGCACCGGAATCCGCCATCTGCTGTTCATGGCATCTGCCAGCCTGCTCGCGGCGGTGCTGATCCACCTGGTGGTGGCGCTGCCCGGATTCCGCTTCCTGTTCAAGGGCTGGATCATTCTGCTGCTGTTGAGCGCGGCGATGGCCGAATACTTTGTCGACGGTTACGGCATCATCCTCGATCGCGACATGGTTGGGAACATTATGCAAACCGACTGGCGCGAGGCAAGTGAACTGCTGACCCGGGATCTGGGCCTGCACGTCCTGCTGTGGGGTGGCCTGCCCGCGTTGCTGGTGGTCAGTCTGCGGGTGCGCCATGCGCCGGTACTGCGCGGGCTGGTGCACAAGCTGGGAATCCTGGTGCTGTCTGTCGCCCTGATCGGACTGATCGCGCTGACGTTCTACCAGGATTACGCCGCCGTGTTCCGCAACAACCGCTATCTGCGCGGGCTGATCATTCCGGCCGGGTATGTTTATTCCCTGTATTCCTACGAGCGGCACCAGCTGGCCGCGCACAAAGGGCCGCTGAAGGGCCTGGGCGAAGATGCCCACGCCGGCCAGCGCTGGGCAGCAGCAGGCCCGCGCAAGACGGTGCTGGTGCTGGTGGTGGGTGAAACCGCCCGGGCCGACCATTTTTCCCTGAACGGTTATCCACGTCAGACCAATCCGGAACTGGCACAGGAAAACCTGATCAGCTTTCCCGATTTCCATTCCTGCGGCACCGCCACCGCCGTCAGCCTGCCGTGCATGTTCTCCCGCCAGGACCGCGTCGATTTCGATGCCGGAAAATTCAGCGAAAACCTGCTGGATGTGGTGCGGCATGCCGGGTTCGACGTGCTCTGGCGCGACAACGACGGCGGCTGCAAGGGCGTCTGCGACCGGGTGACATTCGAGGATATGAGCCAGCGGCAGGATGCCGAGCTGTGCCCCGATCAGGGCTGCTTCGACATGATCCTGCTGCAGGATCTGCAACACCGCATCGACCAGCAGGGCAACCGCGCGCTGGTGGTGCTGCATCCGCTGGGCAGCCATGGCCCGGCCTATTACCTGCGGGTGCCCGCGCCGTTCCAGCAGTTCACGCCCTATTGCCACACCGGCCAGCTCCAGCAGTGCAGTCAGGCCGAGATCGTCAACGCCTACGACAACAGCATCCTGTACACCGATCACCTGCTGGCGCAGACGATCCATTTCCTGCAGCAGCACGCCGACCAGTACGACGCGGTGCTGGCCTATGTGTCGGATCATGGCGAATCGCTCGGGGAAAACAACGTCTACCTGCACGGGTTGCCCTATTCCATTGCGCCGCAGCAGCAGACCCACATTCCATTCCTGCTCTGGATGTCGGACGGTTTCGTCCACCGTTTCGGCGTCGACCGTGAGTGTCTCAACGAGCAGGCATCACAAATCTTCAGCCATGACAACCTGTTCGACACCGTGCTGGGACTGCTCAGCATCGAAACCCGCGTCTACCGCCCGCAGGCCGACATTCTCGCACCCTGCCAGTCAGCGCCCATGATCTGAGCCTGCTCCTACGTCCAACGCTGCATGTATACTGATCACCATCTCACGTTGAGGATGAGTTGTCCGATGGAAGCAACCAAACTGCGGATTCTCTTTGTCGAGGACCACAAGGCCCTCATGGACAACCTGGCGGAATATTTCTCCGGTAATGGCTGGGAAGCGGATTTCGCCCGCGACGGGCTGACCGCGCTGCACCTGCTGGCCAATCACACCTACGACGTGGTGGTGCTGGACGTGATGTTGCCCGGCGTGAATGGCATCGGCATCTGCGAACGCATCCGTCAGGACCTGAAGTCCGACGTGCCCATCATCCTGCTGACCGCGCTGGATTCCATCGACGACAAGATCACAGGGTTCGGTGCCGGCGCCAACGATTACCTGACCAAACCATTCGACATGCGCGAACTGGAACTGCGCATCCGCGCCGCCTGCCGGCGCCAGTTGCAACCCCAGGGCACTTTGCGGGCCGGCCCGCTGGTATTTCACCCGGGCACACTCACCATCGTCACCGACAGCGGCCGCAGCGCCACCCTGTCCGGACTCAGCGCCACCCTGTTCGAAGTGCTGATACGGGCCTATCCGAATTTCGTCACCTACGAGGACATCAGCAACCGGGTATGGGGCATCGAAACGGTGGAGGAACACACCATCCGCACCCATATCTATCTGCTGCGCAAACAGCTGAAGCAGGCCCTCGGCCAGCCGCTGATCAAGGCGCTGTACGGCCGCGGCTATCAACTGGATGTGGCGCAGGTAACCTGAATGGCCCGCTCCATTGCCCAGCGCACCTTCCGCCTTTTCCTGCTGGTCAACCTGTTGCTGCTGCTCGCCACGTTGCTGTTCGCCTGGTGGGCACTGGAGGATCTGGAGGAAACCATGCTGCTGTCAGACCGGCAGGTGGAACTGGATTACTTTCGCGAAAATGGCGATCGCACCCAGCCCCAGCGCACCATCACCGCCCAGCTGGTGAGTGCATTCCTGCCGGACGGCTTTGACGAGGCTGACTACCTGCCCATCGTCTTTCACGGCCTGCCGGTGCCGTTCCAGGGGGAAATCGAATTTCTGGACAAGGAATATTTCGTGGTGATCCAGCATTTCGAGGGCGGCAACTATTACCTGGCCAAGGATATGGCCCTGTTCGAGGCCCGCGAGCAGACTCTGACGATCTATGTGCTGACACTGGCCCTAGTGATGGGCGTGGCCAGCTACGTACTGGCCACGCTGTTCAGCCGGCAGATTTCAGCGCCGGTGCGGCGCTTTGCCCTGGCAATATCGCAGCTGGACGAACAGCGTTCCGACAGCCGCCTGCAGGAAAATTTTGTCGACGCGGAACTCAATGAGGTGGCCGGCGCCATCAACCATTATCTGGACCGGATCGAATCCAGCCTGCAACGGGAAAAGACCCTGATCAACCTGGCCTCGCACGAACTGCGCACACCGGTTTCGGTCATTCTGGGCGCTGCGCGCATCATCGAAAAACGCCAGCAACTGGCGGCGGACGATGCCCGCACGCTGCAACGCATCATCGATGCGGCCGAGGATATGTCAGCCAATATCAGAACACTGCTGGCCCTGGTGCGGGGCAGCGATTCCCTGGAACTGGAACCCTGCCGGATCGGCGAAATGCTGGAGCAACTGCACCAGGACTACGCCCTGGAAAATCCCGCCAATGCGCAGCGGCTGCACATCGCCCGGCTGACGGAAGAGCCGGTGCTGCAGGCGGACAAGGCGCTGGCCCGCATGCTGCTGCACAACCTGATCAGCAACGCCCTCCCTCACACC
>JBMOPR010000725.1:0-7047 GCA_049323075.1 Pseudomonadota bacterium | reverse complement strand
CACCGAATTGCAGGGCAAAGTGGCGGACGAGTGTCTGCAGCTGTTCGGCGGCTACGGCTACATGATGGAATACAAGATCGCCCGTGCGTTCATCGATGCGCGCATCCAGCGCATTTACGGCGGCACGTCCGAGATCATGAAGGAAATCATTGCCCGCTCGCTGGTAGGCCGCTGATTGAGCAACAGCGACTCCCAGCCCACCCGTTCCCTCAACATCACCGAAGCCCTGCGCGAGCAATTGCTGCAGGGCGAATTCCCCCCGCACGCGCGCCTGCAGGAAATTGCACTGGCCGAGCGCATGGGCGTGTCACGCACGCCGATCCGCGAAGCGCTGAGTGTGCTGGCACGGGATGGCCTGCTGGAATACGCGCCCAATCGGGGCTACACCGTGCGCCATTTTTCGCTGGAAGATATTCTGAGTGCGTTCCGCGTGCGTGCCGTGCTGGAGGGGTTGGGTTGTCGTCTGCTGGCGGAACGGGGCCTGCCCGCCGACACCGATACCCAGCTGCATCATGCCATTGCCTGGGGCGACACCCTGCTGCAGAACACCCAGCTGCAACAGGGCCAGTTCGACCAGTGGCGTGAAATGAACAAGGCCTTTCACCTGGCGATCCTGCTGGCCACCCAAAATGATCTGCTGATCCGCTTCGCCAAGATTTCCCGCAACATTCCCATCGTGTTCAACGGCTCTTTCCGCTGGTACAGCACCCGGGATTTCCGGCGTTCGCAGGATCATCATGAAGTGATTTACAGCGCCATGAAAAACCGCCAGCCGGAACGGGCGGATTTCATGATGCAGGAACACATCATGCAGGCAGCGGAAATTTTGCGGCGGAATTATCCGGTGTGAGAGGTTACGGGGCGGAACAATGAGCAGGCACTACCAGCCACTCTACAGCATAACTCCCACCATTATTCGGCTGATCTCTGAGATCAGCGAACAGCTGGGGCGTTTGTCTGTGCTGGAGGATGAAAAAAACCTGCGCCTGCGCCGTATCAATCGCGTACGTACCATTCAAGGTTCACTTGCGATTGAAGGCAACACATTAAGCGAAGAGCAAATTACTGCCATTCTGGAAGGCAAACGGGTGATTGCGCCACCCAGAGAAATCCAGGAAGCCCGCAACGCCATCAAAGCCTACGAGCAATTTGAGCACTGGCAACCCGCCAGCGAAAAGGATTTTTTGAAAGCCCATCAGGTACTGATGGCGGGATTGATTGACGACGCCGGACGCTATCGCAGAGGAAATGTTGGCGTAATGAATGGCGAAATGGTGGTGCATATGGCGCCGCCCGCCAATCGCCTCAAAAAGCTCATGGGCGATTTGTTTCGTTGGCTGAATTCCACGGATCAGCATCCATTGATCACCAGCTCGGTCTTCCACTACGAATTCGAATTTATCCACCCCTTTGCCGATGGCAACGGTCGCATGGGGCGTTTGTGGCAAACGCTGATATTGAGCCAATGGAATCCAACACTGGCTCAGCTTCCGGTTGAAAGCATGGTGCATGCGCATCAAAGCGAGTACTACCAGGCCATTAACCTCAGCACCAGACAGACCGACTCCGCACCGTTTATTGAGTTTATGCTGGGTGTGATTCTGGAGACGATTGAAAATAATGTGACCGGAACAGGGGCGCATCGGAGCCCCCAAGTCGCCCCCCAAGTCGCCCCCCAAGTCAAATTACTGATTTGTATCATGAAAGTTCAACCAGATGCCATGAGCCGGGAAGACCTGCAAAAGGCCCTGGGGCTTACGGACCGCAAATCCTTTCGCGAACGTTACCTGAATCCGGCGTTGGGCGCCGGCCTCATTGAAATGACCATCCCCGACAAGCCCAACAGTCGACAGCAGCAATACCGATTGACGGCGCAGGGCCGGGAATTGGCCGAAATCGTTCGCTAGCTGAAGCTTTCGGCTGCAATGTTGCCTGAAACGCATTTCGCTCGAAGGTTACTCAAACGGGTTCAGCACGCCAACCCCGGTTCTGGCAAAGTCGGTCTCGTTGCGCGTCACCCGCGCCAGCCCGTGGGTCAGCGCAGTTGCGGCAATCTGCTTATCAATAGCGCACGACCATCCCCACCCGGATTTCACGGCCCCGGTTCGGTACGCCACCGTCGATATCGCCACTGTTGGACGGTACCGAGGATTCCGTGTCGGTCAGATTGCGCAAATCCAGATAGGTCTCCAGATCATTGCGCGGTGTCCACCCCAGCCGGGCGCTCACCACCACATAGTCATCCAGCGTTTCCCGTTCATCAGCACTGCTGTGCAGGTTTTCGCGTTCGCCCTGGTATTGCAGGGTCAGGCTACCGTAGCCCTGGGGCCGGGTGTAGGTGCCCGCAATCACCAGCCACTGCCGTGCTTCCCGGAAAAAAGCATCGGGCGTGTCGAGCAGGCGGGTGGCTGCAACACGCGTGGTGAAATGCTCGAAAACGGCACCGGTCAGTTCGAATGTCAGCCCCTGGCTGGTCTCGCTTTCGCTGCTGTTCTGATAGGTGCGGCCACTGTTCACGACGACGGTGCGGATCGCGTCGTCAAAACGGTTGTAGAAGTAATTGGCGCTGACCTGTGCACGCTGCCATTGATGCAGCCAGATTACTTCATACGTATCGACGGTTTCCGGTTTCAGGTCTGGATTGCCCTGCAGCAGGGGATTGTTGGCGGTATACAGCTCATCGGCCTGGGGTGCGCGAAACGCACGTCCCCACAGCAGCTTCACGCTGTCGCTGGTGGTGGGATGCAGGATGAGCCCCAGACGCGGACTGGTGGCATTGCCCACCTGGGAATACTGGTCGTGGCGCACGCCGACAATCGTCGATGCCTGCTCACTCCAGTCATGCTGCTGTTGCAGATAAATGCCGACAATGTCCCGCTGGCTGGTTTCCGCCAGCGCGGCGGTGTGGGAAAAGTCGCCGTAGTAATTGATGACCGGTCCGCCCTGTGCCAGCTGGACAATGTCATAGTTGCTGGCAGATTCAGCTTCCAGTGAGCTGGGATTGCGATACTCCAGGCCAAACTGCAGGCTGTCGGCGTGCCCGAGGCTCCAGTCGTTCTGCCAGCGCAGCCACCATTCCTGCGTTTTCACATAGGTTGTTAACAGCAGCGGATCGGTGGACGTGGGTGTGCTGATCTGGCCGATATCAATGGTGGCGACCGGGTGGAAGCCACTGTCGATATCCATGATCTGGTAACCGCCCAGCAGCTCACTGCGAATGGCGTCGTGCCAGTGCAGGCGTTGCTCCAGCATCAGCCCGGCAAAGGTGTGATCGTGGCGGTTGAAGGCATCGTCCACGGTTCCGCCAATATAGAATTCATCCGCCTTGTTCTGTGCCAGCGCCAGTTGCAGGCGGGTGTCGCGGGACAGCCAGAGTTGCAGTTGACCATGGAACGTCTCATAACTATCGCGGGTATCGACGCTGCCGTCGGAAAAAGAATCCGGCACCGAGTAGGAATAACCCCCATCGCTGACGGCATGCAGCAACGTGCTGAACCGGATACCGTCCGGTGTGCTGGTGTTGGAGGCATGCTGCCAGCTGGCCTGCAGCCGTTGCTCATCGCCGATGCCGATATCCAGCTGGCGGGCGTGATCGTCGGTGATCAGATTGATGACACCCGTGTAGGCGCCGGAGCCATATACCGCCGATCCAGGGCCGCGCATGAATTCGACGCGCGCAAGGTTGGCGAGTGGGATATTGGCAAACACCAGCGTGCTGCCGCCACTGAAGTACTCATCGATTCGCATACCATTCAGCAGTACCAGCACTTCACGGTTTGTATAACCGGTGCGGCGACCGCGGATCGACATCACGGGAAGATCGCCAAAATCGGAACTGCGGTAGGATTGGAATCCGGGCACGAAGTTGACCAGCTCCTCCACGGTGCTCACCGGTAATTTGTGGATTTCGTCGCGGGTTAACACGGTGACGGCAGAGGGCACATCGCGCAGCTTTTTCTCGGTCAGCGTGGAGCCCGTGATCATCACATTGCCCAGTTCTTCCAGGGAAAGATCAAACAGATCTGGGGCTTCGGCGCTGGCGTGCCGGGGCCAGCACAGTGCCAGTGCGATCAATCCATTTCGTAGCCTGTCGGAAAGCCACATACGATCCATGTGGTGACCTTGTTCGGGGTTTAAGGGTACTCGCCAGGAATGGGGGCAGCTCGGTGTCAGCCTGACCTAAGGGTAGCGTATTTCTTCTTTCTTCGGGCATTGGCTGTGGCTAGGGCTTCGCGCCAGGCGCTTGCAGCAGATACCCCGTAATCATCTCTGTCAGACCATTGGCAATATCGTCTTCCGAAATCAGCGGATGCTCGCCGCTCAGATACCGCACCACCGTAAAAATCGTGCTGTTGACGATGATGAAGGTTTTCACGTGCAGGTCCTGCACCTGCACATCGCGGTGGTGCTTGGTGAAGTACACCCGCATCAGTTCCAGAAAATACTGCTGCAGCACGTCGGCCACCTTGTGGGTGGGCAGGCGGTACCAGTTGCGCACCAGTTCCAGATACAGCCCGGCATTGCTGTGCAGCAGGGTCAGCGCCACCCGGATGGCGCTGCGGGCCAGCTCTTCCAGTGGCATGTCCTTGCCGGCGCGCACGCCGGCGCTCAGAGCCCGGGTCACGTCGTCCGCGATCCGTTCCACCAGCGCCTCGATCAGTTCTTCCTTGTTCTCGAAATACTGGTACAGCGAACCCACGCTGACGCCGGCGATGTCGGCGATCAGGGGTGTGGTGGTGCCGTCCAGCCCGTGGCGGGCGATGCAGAGGGCGGTGGCTTCCACCAGGGTCTCGACCATCTGGCGGGAACGTTGCTGTCTGGGACGTTTGCGCATGGAGTCCGCCGGGAATACGAATTGAATACGAATAAAGTTTCGCATTAGTGTGGCTGTGAATCAACCAGCCAGGATAATCCCATGTCTGTTGCCCCTGCTTCTGCCGCCCCCCGGATTCCCGGCCGGGCCCGCCCCTTCGAGAAGGCCCGTATCAAGACGCCGGCCTGGCAGCGCCTGCTGCTGGGGCGGGATCTGTCGCCCAGCCGCGCCGAATATGACGCGGTGGTGGGCGCCTGCTGGGAAGGCGACCCCGCGATGGACACCCTGGTGGACTGGATGTATTCGGCCGGTGCCGGCACGGCCCGCAAGCTGTTCCAGCAGGCGGTCACCCAGGGTGTGGACAGCATTCCCGACGCGCCCCAGCCGCTGCTGGATTTCTTCCGCGCCGTGGAAACGCCGCCGGTGTGGCTGGAACCCGCGCTGATCGACGAAGGGGTCCGCTTCATTCACCGCATTGGTCTGGCCGGACCCTATGTGCTGCGGGATCTGGCGCTGATGGGCGGTTACCTGCTGTCGGGCTTCAACCATGTGCTGGTGATGACCGGCGCGCTGAACAAGGACACGTCGCTGCGCATCGCCGAGACCGGCCAGTGGTGGGTGGACTGCACCGAACACGGCGGCATGGACTGTTTCGGGCCGGGCTTCCGCTCCACCCTGCATGTGCGGCTGGTGCATGCCATGGTGCGCCGAACCCTGGCGAAAAATCCCAAGTGGGACGCGAGCCAGTGGGGTGTGCCGGTGAACCAGATCGACATGGTGGCAACCTATCTCGGCTTTTGCGTGGTGATGCTGGGCGGCCTGCGCCAGCTGGGCATTCCGGTGACCGCGCGCGAATCGAAAGCGGTGATGCACCTGTGGGCCTATGCCGGCTGGCTGATGGGGGTGGACGAGCGCTGGCTGGTGCACACCGAGCGCGATGGCATCGTGCTGCTGGCGCATACCTTCATGACCCAGAGCCGTCCCGACTGGACCAGCCAGGAACTGGGCCGGGCGCTGTCGAAGGAACCATTGACCCGCAAATATCCCAACTTCGCCAATCTGCGCAGCAAGCTGGCCTATCACCAGCACTTGAGCGTGAGCCGCTATTTTCTCGGCAAGCAGAAAATGCAGCAGCTGGGCCTGCCCGACGACATCCTGCCCTGGTTTCCCGTCCTGACGGCGGTGCCGCGCTGCGTGAGCTATCTGGGACAGAAAGCCGTGCCGGCCCTGCGCCAGCGCCAGGAAGAGGAAGGCCGCGCCGCCCAGGTGGCGGTGCTGCAGCAGATGTTTGGCGATTCCGCCGCGGCGGTGGGCATCCACCGTGACCAGAACGCGCCGGCGCACTGAGGAGGGGATCCCATGATAGGTTTGCTGTCCGCTCAGGATCGCGCGCTGCGCACCCAATTGCCCGGCGAGCCCGGTTTGCCGCTGCTGGGCCACAGCCTGATTTTTCTCTACAGCCCGGTGAAAACCGCGCTGGAATATTACCGCCGTTTCGGCTCTGTGTACTGGATCAATGTGCTGGGCCAGACCGGCGTGGTGCTGCTGGGGCCCGAGGCCAACCAGCTGGTGCTGCGCAATCAGGACGAGGCGTTTTCCAGCAGTCTGGGCTGGTCGTTTTTCATTGGCCGCTTTTTCACACGCGGCATCATGCTGCTGGATTTCGACGAACACAAATTCCACCGCGGCATCATGCAGGCGGCGTTCAAGAAACCCATGCTGGTGCAGTACCTGCGCGACATGAATCCGGTCATCGGCAGCGGCATCGCGCGCTGGAAACCGGGCAAAAATTTTCGGGTGCTGAAACAGATCAAACAGCTCACGCTGGATATCGCCACTGAAGTGTTCATGGGCGAAAAGCTGGGGCCGCAGGCGGACAAGGTGAATCGCGCGTTCGTCGATTGCGTGCGCGCCGGTACCGCGCTGGTGCGCTATCCCGTGCCCGGCGGGCGCTGGTGGAAAGGATTGCAGGGGCGCAAGTTGCTGGAAGAATTTTTCCGCGCGCGCATTCCGCAAAAACGTGCGCAGCCCGGCACCGATCTGTTCAGCCGGCTGTGTCAGGCCGAAGACGAGAACGGCCAGCGTTTCACTGACGAGGACATCGTCAACCACATGATCTTCCTGCTGATGGCAGCGCATGATACGTCCACCATCAGCCTGTGCGCGATTTTCTATTACCTTGCCAAATATCCGCAGTGGCAGGAGCGGGTGCGGGCAGAATCACGCGCGCTGCA
>JBMOPR010000724.1:0-7057 GCA_049323075.1 Pseudomonadota bacterium | reverse complement strand
AGATGAAGATGCCATCGCACCCCTGTGGAAAGGCCAGCGCTTTCCGCTGGACCAGTGTGTCAGTGGCTGGTGCATGCAGAACCGGGCGCAGGCGGTGATTCCGGATGTGTCGCAAGACGAGCGCATTCCTTATGGCATTTACCAGCACACGTTCATCAAAAGCATGGTGATGGTGCCGGTGCGTGCCCATGCCCCCGTCGGTGCCATCGGCAATTACTGGGCGCGGCTCCATCAGCCCCGGCGCGAGGAGGTTCAGCTGCTGCAGGCGCTGGCCGATGCAGTATCGGTAACGCTGGAAAACATTCAGATGTATGCCGAACTGGAACAGCGCGTGCAGGAGCGCACCAGCGAGCTGCAACGTGCGCTGCAACAGATTCACACGCTGTCGATTACCGACGAACTCACGGGTTTGTATAACCGGCGCGGTTTTCGCCTGCTGGCGGACAAGACGATCCGGCGCGCATTGCGCGGTGGTGAACGGTTCAGCCTGGTGTATCTGGATCTGGACGGGCTGAAACTGATCAACGACAGTCAGGGGCATGGCATAGGCGACAGCATGATCAGCGCCATTGCCGGCGTACTGCGGCAAACGTTTCGCGAATCCGACATCCTTGCCCGTATCGGCGGCGATGAATTCTGTGTGCTGGCGCTGGGCCACACCGAAGACAGCGCGGGTCTGCGGCGCCGGCTGCAGGCCAGGCTGGATGCCTTCAACCAGAGCAGCGACAAACCCTACCAGCTGTCCTGCAGTCTGGGTCTGGTGACAGGCCCCATGCCTGGCGTCACCAGCCTGGACGAACTGCTGCGTCATGCCGATGCGCGCATGTATTCCGACAAGCAGGCGCGTGCAGCGGCGGCCGCTCCAGCCCGCGCTGTTGCGACAAATCGCACCACCACCTCCAGTGCCTGATATCCGGCCTGTAACATTCGCTGGAAAAAAGCAGGGAACCAAATCCGGCTGACGGCCTCGAAAATCATGATAGGAAATTAACAAGTGTTCCTGCCATGCCGGAATTTTCGTCATTGGCCAGAATCCTTGTTAATTCCCCGTTGATTCTTGTGAAGCTCACCTCATTAGGACCCTGCAAAGGAGGTCGCTCATGTTGACGAGCAAGCAGAAAAAACTGGTTCCGGTATTGATGATGATCGGTGCAATGGGCGCGTTGCCGGCCTCACAGGTGCACGCGGAAAATCTGGCGCGTAAAGTGGATTCCACCACGCAACAAATGAAGCAGACGTTCAGTGACGGTGTGAAACAGGGCAAGCTGGAAACAGCCTATTTGTTCAGCGAGCACCTGAACGCATTCGACATCACTACGGAGGTAACGGGCAACCGCGCAGTGCTGACGGGCGAAGTGGCGACTGAGGTTGAAAAGGAATTGGCCGGCGAAATTGCCAAGGGTGTTGAAGGCATCGTCGATGTTGAAAACCATCTGGTGGTCAACGAGCGCGTGGAGCGGCGCAATGCGGCATCCGAGCAGTCGCTGCGCAGCTGGGTACGGGATTCCACCATCACCGCCATGGTCAAGAAGGATCTGCTGGCCAATGAACAGATCACCGGCCTGCTCATCAATGTCACCACACAAAAGGGTGTGGTGACGTTGTCAGGCAGCGTCAGGTCGGATGTGGCAAAGGAGCTGGCGGAGCAGATTGCCCGCAATGCAGACAACGTGACGGGCGTGCTGAACAAGCTGCAGATCAGTGAGTCCTGAACACGCAGCCTGCACCTGAACGGAATGTGGCGGTGGCCTGGCACCGTAGCGCGTTTTTCACTCCGGGTTGATTCAGCGCAGGCCCGACGCCTGCGCTTCCTGCAACACCGCTGGCCAGGCCAGCTTGTCGGTATTGTTGCGATGGCGCAGGCCCAGTGAATCCAGATAGGCGCGGAACCGGGGATCGCTGGAACCGTAATAGCCCGTCAGCACGTTCACCAGCTCGGTGGAAAAATCGTGCAGCAGAAACAGGTTCAGAAACGGAATGCGTCCGTTGCTGTCGCGCCAGGCGGCAAAGGCCTGGTGCACGAATTCCGCCTGCATCGCTTCGGAGCTGCCGTTGATGGTGGATGACGGGTACCCCACTTCCTGCAGCACCAGATTTTTGCCGCCCGCCCGCGCCAGCAGATCGGGAAAATCCTGTGCCGGTCGCTGTGGTGGCTGCACGCTGAAATCCGCCTGCAAGGGATAGTAGGTGGCAATCATCACATCGCTGTCGGCGACCAGTTGGGGCCAGCGTGGATCGGCTCCCAGCAGACTGCCGGCGGTGAGGGTGATGCCCACCTGCACGCCGGGCAACTGCTGGCGCAGATACTGTGCGGCGCTGGCAAAAAAATCGCGGTAGGCATCCAGCTCCGCCGCATCGGCGTTCTGGAAATACACATCCACTTCGTTGCCGATGGAAATGTAGTGCACGCGATTGCGCAGATGGGGAATCAGCTGGTCCAGCAATGCGCGCATGGCATTTTGCATGGTGGCGCTGTCCCAGTCGGCCTGGTTCAGTTCAGCCGGCACTTCCCGCGTCACCGTGTTGATCAGCTGGATGCCCAGCAGCTGGGTCAGCCCTTCGCTTTCGGCATGTTGCATGGCACTGCGGAATTCCTGCATTCTGGCGGCGTCATAAACGCCCAGGGTGGGTTCCAGTTCGCTCCATCGGTAGGACTGGAACTGGCCGTCGGCACCGGCGCTGCGGGCCAGTTCGAATGCCTGTACGAAGCGCTGCAGCCATGCCGCGTCGCTGGCGGCGGCCGGCTCGGTGTAGTAGTAGGCGGAGATCGACAGGACGCCCGGTGCGGTGTTGGCCGGCTGATCCGTGTCGTCTGATCCGGAGGAGCCGCCACTGCAACCCGCCAGCCACAGGCACAGGGCCATGGTGCCCGCGACAGCCCGTTTACCCCAGCCATTTGCCCGCGAAACTCCCTGCATTGGCGTTACCCTCACTGCAATCCGTGTCCGCCGGATTATAATGCGGAACTTCCTCCCACCCCGGCACTGACGCACGAATACCGATGACGCAGGAATTGTTTGATGTCTATCTGACTGGCCACCTGCTGGATGGTCACAATCGCAGGGAAGTGATCGTGAACCTGGCCCAGCTCACCGGCAGCAGCCTGCCCCAGGCCACCGCGCTGCTGGATGGCGCCGTGCGGATGAAAGCCGGCGTCGATCAGTCCACCGCAGGGATGTATCAGGAAGTGCTGGAGGAAACCGGTGCCCAGGCAGTGGTGCGGGCCTGCATGGCGTTCAGTGCGGAAGTGGCGTCAAGAGAGGAGGTGGCCTCAAGAGAGGACGTGGCGCCGGCAGCATCGCCGGCACCGGTCGCCAGCGCACCTTCGCCGGTGGCCGTTTCCAGCGGGCTGGTCGAACGCCAGACTGCGCCGCCCGATGACGCCACGCTCATCACGCCGGAACTGACATCGCCCTTTCGTGACGAGGATGAAACGCCCGTGCTGGTGGACCTGCACGGGGCGTTTGCGGCACCGCCCCCCCTGAATTCGCCACGGCGTGCGCTGCCGCGCTGGCCCCTGCTGGCCCTGGCCGTGCCGGTCTTCGCCCTGCTGGCGGCCGTGCCCTGGCTGTGGCCGCTGACCCAGGTGCCTGGCGCTCATCTGGCGGCGGTGGGCGAAACCCTCAATCTGGCCCAACCCTACCAGCAGCAGGTGGACGCGTTCTGGCAACGGCACGGCCGGCCGCCGGCCAACCTGTCCGAACTGAACCTGGCGGCACCGCCGGCGTTGGGTGAACAGGCCACGCTGACCCTGGGTGGTGAAGGCCGCCTGCTGATCATCTTCACCGCTGCCGCGGGCGCCATTGCCGGCACCACCCTGGAACTGACCCCGGCCCCGGTCGATGCCGGCATCGAGTGGCGGTGCGGCGGCGGCACGCTGCCGGCCGTCGAGCGCCCGGCGGAATGCCAGTAGTTCGCTATACTGCAATGAAATCAATCAGCTGGTGATCGCATGAACGTTCTGATCCCGATTGCGGCCGGCGCCCTGCTGCTGGCTGGCACCCCTGTTGCGCTGGCCCAGCAGGATCGTACCGGCAGCCTGTACCTCGGCGCCACCTTCCAGAAAATCGCCCTTGAAAGCGACGGCCTGTACGACAGCCTCGCGCTGGACGACACTGATTCCGATTACGCGGTATTCGGCGGCATCCGCTTCAGCCGGACCTTCGCCCTGGAAATCGATTACGCCCCGCTGGGGGAATTTGCCTACCTGGGCGGCAGCGTGGAATACAGTGGGGCCCAGGTGGCCGGCCTGATGGTTGCGCCGGTGGATACCGAACTGGAACTGTTCGCCCGGGGCGGTGTGGGGCTGGTGGAAGTGGACCAGTCAGCGCCGGCCTTCAACGACACCAGCACTGCCTTCTCCCTGGGAGTGGGCGCCGACTGGACGCCGCGCGACCTGGATGCCATTACCGTGCGGGTGCTGATCAGTACCCGCTGGATCCGGGTGGAACCCCGCGATGCCCAGCCGGGCGATCCCGGCCAGCGTTACGACCAGAACCTGTACGAATACGGGGTGGGGATGGCCTACAACTTCTGAGGGCCGGCCTTCAGCCCCGCTTCGGTTTGCCGCCCGCTTTTCTCGCCCCGGCCTTGCCCCCCGCCGGTTTTGGTTTGAAACCGCCTTTGCCTGCGGGCTTTCCAAATGGCTTTCCTGAGGTCTTGCCAGAGGCTTTGCCGCCAGCGGGGCGTGGTCCCGATTTGCGTGTGCGATCACCGGGCCGGCGCTCCTGCCTGGCGCCGCCACAGGGCCTGGCACCTGCTGTACGTCGTGGAGCTTCAGCCGTTGTAGCCGGGGCCGCGTGCTCCGGCGCCGGCTCACGGCGTGCTATGCGGTGCTGACGCCAGAATTCGCTCAGCAGCACGCCGGTGGCGACGCTCACGTTCAGACTTTCCACCCAGCTGGTACCGGTAATGGCGATACGGCCGTCCACCACCTGCAGCACCGCCTTGCTGACGCCGGTCTGTTCCTCCCCCATCACCAGCACCAGCCGGGCCGGCAGGGGGGCGTCGTACAGCGAGCGGCTTTCATGGCTGGACGTGGCCAGCACGGTGAACTCGTTTTTCTTCAGCAGATTCAGGGTTTTCACCAGATTGTCGGTGCCCATCACCATCACATGGGTGGCGCCACCCTCGGCGGTGCGCATGGCGGAGCCGGAGCGCAGGGCCTGCGGATTTGTCGTCAGGATCGCGCTCACACCGAAATGTGCCGCCACCCGCATGATCGCTCCCAGGTTGTGGGGATTGCTGACGCCGTCCAGCGCCAGCACGCACAGCGGCTTGCCCGGCTTCAGCCCCGCCAGCCAGGATTCCGGCGTGAACACCGGCAGTTCCTGCACCAGCAGGCACACGCCCTCGTGGTGGGACGATTCAGTGACCCGCTCCAGTTCCGCCGCGTCCGCCAGATGGTAGGCGCGTTTTTCCTGCGCCAGGAATTTCATCAGCGGGCCAAAGCTGATCTTGGCCGCCTCCTCGGTGATCCAGGCGCGGATGATGCGTTCGGGAAAGCGCTGGTAAAAACTCTGGCAGGCGTTGATGCCGTAGATCTTGCGTTCGGCTTTGGCTTTGGACATGGCGGGCGGGTTCCGGCTGGCTGGAAAGCGCGAATTCTATCACAGAGCCTGCGGGTCCACGGCCGGCCGTCACAGGCGCCTGTTAAACTGAAGAGCAGACGTTCACCGCGCGCAACATACGATTGAGGACACTCCCATGCCCCTTCTGTTCGGCCTGTCGATCCTGGTGCAGATCCTGCTGGTCATTCACATCATGAAAACCGGCCGCAACAATTACTGGATCTATCTGGTGATCTTCGCGCCCCTGATCGGCAGCGTGGCTTACCTGATCCTGGAACTGCTGCCGGAATTTTTTGCCACCCGCACCGGACGCAAGCTCAGCAGGAACCTGGACAACGCCATCAACCCGCACCGGGATCTGAAAAAAGCTGCGCTCAATCTGGAGATCGCCGACACGGTGGAAAACGCGCGCCGGCTGGCCCAGCAGTGCCTGGACAGCGGCCGCTTTGCCGATGCCCGTGATCTGTTTCGCAAAAGCCTGAACGGGCTCTATCACGACGATCCCAACCTGATGCTGGGGCTGGCGCAAAGCCAGTTCGGCCTGGGCGAATTCCAGCAGGTGAAAAATACGCTCGACGAACTCAAGCAGAAAAATCCCGACTACCGGCACGCCGATGCGCACCTGCTGTATGCGCGGGCGCTGGAAAGCCTGGGCGACACGGCCGCCGCGCTGCATGAATACGAAGTGCTGGCGGACTATTATCCTGGCCCGGAGCCGGTGGTGCGATTGGGTCTGCTGTTGCAGCAGCTGGGACGTGGACAGGAAGCGCAGGACCGTTTTACCCGCGTGCTGACGCTGGCGAAAAATTCCGGCCGCAATTATCGCGATTTTCACAAGGAGTGGATCGCCATCGCGAAGCGGGAAACGAAGTAGCGCCGGGTGCCGGCCCATCCCGTTGTGGGGTGTTGGGCGTGCTGGATCAGCGGTCGGCCTCGATTCCCGACAACCGCAACCGCTCCACCGGATCAAACCGTTTATTGCGCAGCTGGTCCAGTGCTGCCTGCGCATCCTCAGACGCCAGGCCCGTTTGTTCAAGGATGCGCGAACGTTCCTGCTGCCACTCCCGCACCCGCCGTTCCCATGCCTGCCGTTCCTGATCCAGTGCCTGCAGCCGTTCGGCGGCCTCGGGGCCCGCCAGAGCCGTACGCATCTGCTGCAGGTTTTCCGCATTTTCACTGCCGTTTTGTGTCTGCGCGGCAAGCGCCAGCAACTGCTGCAGTTGCGCTGCCTCGGCCCTGGCCTGTTGCTGTTCTGCGGGCAGAGCAGTGTCCAGTTGTGCCAACCGCTCGGTCCGGGTGGTGGCATCCAGATCGGGGTCGGTGACAATGTCCAGCCGTGCCAGCGCATCCGCGTTGAACGCATCTTCAGCCTGAAAAAAAGCCTCGGCTTCCGGCGCGGAAAAATGCTGTTCACGCGCGGCTTTATCCAGCGCCATCTGCGTGCGCACCGATGCGATGTCTACCGGTTCTCCCGCAACTACTTCCGC
>JBMOPR010000723.1:0-7071 GCA_049323075.1 Pseudomonadota bacterium | reverse complement strand
GATTCATCACGTCCTTGGAATAGAGGAAGCCGATCACGTTGTCGATGCCGCCCTTGCACACGGGAATGCGCGAGTGGGTGGAATCCTTGATCTTCAGCAGATTCTCTTCGCTGCCGTCTTCCAGGTCGATGTAATAGACCTCCTTGCGCAGCGTCATGATGTTGCTGACGCGCTGGTCGTCCAGCCGCAGCACGTTACGCACCATGGTGTGTTCGGATTCTTCCAGCACGCCGGCCTCGGTGCCCTGCTTCATCAGCGAGTGGATTTCCTCTTCGATGATGTCCATTTCCTCGGCCTGCTTGGTGCCCAGCAGCTTGAGGATGGCCTCGGTGGAAATGCTCAGCAGCAGCACCAGCGGTCGCGCGAACTTGGACAGCAGGTTCATGGGGTGGGCGACGAATTTGGCGATGGCCTCGGGGTTGTGCATGGCCAGCCGCTTGGGTACCAGTTCGCCGAAAATCAGCGAGAAGTAGGTGATGATGATGACCATCAGGGTCAGTGACAGCGGTTCGGCCCAGCGCGCCAGGATATCCACTTCCAGCAGGTAGACCTCGATGCGCTCGGCGATGGAGCCTTCGCCCATGGCGCCGGCCAGGATGCCGATCAGGGTGATGCCGACCTGGATGGTGGACATGAAGCGGGTGGGTTCGCGGGAAAGTTTCAGGGCGGCTTTGGCGGATTCGCTGCCGTCGGCGGCCTCCTTTTCCAGTCTGACCTGACGGGAGGAGACCAGGGCGATTTCCGACATGGCAAACACGCCATTCAGGAGGATCAGCCCGAAGATGAAGAGAATGTCCATTAACCTTTGTCATGCTGTTGAGGAGGGGCAGAAGATAAAGGAAACGGGACGATATTGGTATTGGTTTTTGATGACACGGGTGGCGGATTGTTCAATCTTGTTGCAAATGAGAAATATTATTAATAGTATTTGCGCTGCTTTGACCATCCCCTGGAGTTGTCTATGCCCACCCTGTTTACCCGTCGGCCACTGGCGCTTGCCATGGCCTGTCTGGCGTCTGCCCCCGTGCTGGCCCAGGAAACTGACACCACTGCTGATGCCACCCTGGAACCGGTGGAGGTTTGGGCCACCGAAGTGAAGGCGTCATCGGTGAAGCTGGATGGTGAGGCCATGGCCATCAAGCAGGCCGACCATATCAGCGACCTGCTGCGGCCGGTTCCGGGGGTGGACGTGGGGGGTGCCCATTCGCTGAACCAGCGCATCACCATCCGCAGCATGGACGACAAGGATATCCGCGTCAGCATCGACGGCGCCAACCAGAACACCTACATGTACCACCACATGGGCAACCTGCAGATCAACGCCGACATCCTGAAATCGGTGGAGATCGACGTGGGCAACAATTCCGTGGTGAATGGCGGTTTGGGTGGTGCGGTGCGCTTTGAAACCAAACAGGCGAAGGAGCTGCTGCGGCCGGGGCAGGATTTCGGGGCGCGGGTGCAGGCGTCCTACGGTGACAATGCCTATGTGGGGTCCGCCGTGACCGGCTATGGCCAGTTGACCGACAGCCTGGACGTGCTGGCGTACTACAACCTGATGCAGCGCGACAATTTTGAAGTGGGCGGTGGCGAGATCAAGGATGCGAATGGCGACGTGATGGAAGGCACCGACGGCACCGTGCGCGGCCTGGAAGGGGATGTGGATGACGCGCTGCTGAAATTGGGCTGGGATTTCGCGCCGGGACAGCGCATTGCGCTGGGCTATGAGGCGTATCGGGATGAAGGGGATTATGCGTATCGTCCGGACATGGGCCTGGCCACGGGTTCCACCATTGCGAACGCATTGGGTGTGCCGCTGGAATACCCGACCGAATTCACCCGCGACACCATCACACTGAATTATGACGGCCAGTTCGGCGCCAGCTCCACCCTGAAGGCGACGCTGTTCGAAAACCAGAGTGATTTCTGGCGCGATGAATCCGGCCTGGCGGAATCCGTCAACCCGGGCATTCGGGGCACCGCCGGCATCAAGGAAGGCGAAGCCACCAACACAGGCCTGAATGTGCTGGCGAATACGGAGTTCGAGGGTGTGCTGGCGCAGTCAATGACGTATGGCTACGAGCAGATCCGCTACAAGACGCAATACGATGCGCTGTATCTGGATGACAGCCGTGAGCGCGCGGGCGAGGAGGCCACCAGCAATGCGCTGTTCCTGCAGGACCGCATCGGGCTGGGCGGCGGCGTGGCGGTAATTCCGGGCGTGCGTTATGACTTCTACGATATTGATTCTGCCGTGGTGAAGGACACCTACAACGAAGTGACCGGCGCGCTGGCGCTGGAATATGAACCGGTGAGCAGCGTGCTGCTGCGGGCCAGCTCCACGCAGCTGTTCAAGGGACCGGAACTGGCGGAGGTTTATATCGGCGCGGGCCTGTTCGATGAAGCCAATCCCGATATCGAAGCAGAGACCGGTTACAACCACGAACTGGCTGCGGCGTATGAAGATGCGGTATTGGGCGCCGACCGTTTCTCGCTGGGCGCTACGGTCTTCCGCACTGAAATCGACAACTACATTTTCGATTATGCCGAGACCGATCTTTTCTACGGCAAGGACAACGTGGGTGACATGACCATCGACGGTTATGAAGCCTACACCGGCTATGACTTTCACGCACTGCGCATGCTGCTGACCTATTCCGTGGCGGACAGCGAACTGGCGGCCTTCAGCGAATATGCGTCGCTGGACGGCGCGCGGCTGGACCGTGTGCAGGGCGACACCATCAGCCTGGATCTGGATTACGATCTGGCAGCACTGGATACGACGCTGCACTGGGATGTACTGGCGGTGGATGACGTGGACGCGGATGTGGATCTGGATGGCGCCACGCTGGATACGGCGAAGGATGGTTATGTGGTGCATAACATTTCAGCCCGCTGGATGCCGCGCAGTGTGGATGGCCTGGAATTGACCTTGGGCGTGGACAACCTGTTCGACGAATACTACGCGTCGCAGTCGTCGCGCACCGGCGTGTCGTTGCATCCCCGTTTTGGCGAACTGTATCTGATGGACTACGAGCCGGGCCGCAATGCCAAGGTTACCGTGGCGTACCAGTTCTGATGAACGGCTGCCGTTTGCTGGGCGCTTGCCTGCTGTTGCTGTTCTCCATTCCGCTTCAGGCTGAAATCCGCATTACCGACATTGCCGGGCGCAAAGTGGTGCTGCAACAGCCGGCGCAGCGTTTCGTGCTGAGCGAGGGCCGTTATGTGCTTACGCTGGCGCTGGTGCGGCCGGGCAATCCGGTGCAGGGGCTGGTGGGCATGATGCAGACCATCGGTTGGACGTATCCCGATCTGGAGGAGCAGGTATTCCGCCTGTATCCGGAAGCGAAAAATATCGCTCTGTTTGGTGCCCGTGACGAGAGTAGTGTATCGGTGGAGAAAATCATCGACCTGAAACCGGAGGTGGCGATTTTCGGCGTGCAGGATCACGGGCCCGGCGCACAGAATGCCGAATTGCTGCGGCAGCTGGAAGCGGCGGGCATCAAGGTGGTGTTTATCGACTTCCGCATGGACCCGTTGCAGAACACGACTCGCTCGATTGCCATTCTGGGGCAGCTGTTTGGCACGGAAACGCGGGCGCAGTCTTTTATTGATCTGTATGCGGGGAAACGTGCGCTGATTGAAAAGCGTCTGGCGGATGTGAAGCAAAGGCCCTCTGTTTTCCTGCAGGTGCATCCGGGCCGTTTCGATTGCTGTATGGCGATGGCGGACGGCATGCTGGGCCCCTTTGTCGGCCTGGCCGGCGGGCGCAATATTGTGGATGCGCTGGCGCCGGGGCCGACGTCAGAACATACGGCGGAATTTCTGCTCATGGAGAATCCCGATGTGTGGATTGGCACGGCGTCGGGCACGGCGATGGATTTCAAAGCGGACAAAAATATTGTGGCGCTGGGGGCCGGGATGACCGCAGAGACTGCGCGCAAAAGTCTGAACCGGTTTCTCGCGGCACCGGAATTTCAGGCGCTGGATGCGGTGAAGAAAGGCCGCGCCCATGTGTTGTGGCACGACTTCTACAACTCGCCATTGAATATTGCCGCGCTGGAAGCCATGGCGCAGTGGCTTCACCCGGCGCTGTTTGCCGATATTGATCCGCAGCGGACACTGACGGAAATCGATACGCAGTTTCTGCCATTCGATCTCAATGGTACGTTTTTTATCGGCAACGGTTCGTCGGCAGTGGAAACCGGTAAATGGAGATGACGGGGTTCGGCGCGAACTACCGTGCACTCTGGTGGCAGCGGGTGCTGATTCTGGGCGGCATGGCGGTGGTGCTGGTGATGAGCCTGCTGCTGGACCTGCAGGCCGGGCCAGCGAATCTGAGGTTTGAGCAGATCCTGCAGGGCCTGATTGATCCGGCCAGTCTGGATCTGCGCTACCGCATCATTCTGTTTGATGTGCGGCTGCCGGATGCGTTGATTGCGCTGTCGGTGGGGGCAGCGCTGGGGCTGGCAGGAATCGAGACGCAGACGATTCTGAACAATCCCCTGGCCAGCCCGTTCACGCTGGGCATTTCGGCGTTCGCTGCGTTTGGCGCCAGTATCGCGATTGTGTTTGTGCCGGCCACGGCGTTGGTCAGTCACACGGTGGTGTTGCCGCTGCTGGCGCTGGTGTTCGCGCTGCAGTGCGGCATGCTGATTCTGCTGTTTTCGCATTGGACCGGCGGTGCGCGCGAGAGCGTGATCCTGTTCGGCATGGCGCTGTTCTTTCTCGGCAACGCACTGACGTCGGCATTGCAATATGTGGGCAGCGCCGAAGCCGTGCAGCAGATCGTGTTCTGGACCGTGGGCAATCTCACCAAGGCCGGCTGGACCGAGTTTTATATCGTTACCGCTTGCCTGCTGCTGGTGTTTCCGTTCAGCATGCGCCATGTGTGGGTGATGACGTTGATACGCGCCGGTGAGGCGCAGGCCCTCAGCCTGGGATTGAATTTGCCGCGCCTGCGCATGATTGTGATTCTGCGGGTATCGATCCTGGCGGCGTTTGCGGTGTGTTTTGTTGGCACCATTGCCTTTGTGGGGCTGATCGGCCCGCATATCGCGCGCATTCTGCTGGGGGAAGATCATCGCCTGCTGGTGCCCGGGTCGGCGTTGTGCGGTGCGGTGATCCTGTCGTTCGCATCGTTTCTGTCGAAAGCGTTGATTCCGGGGACAATCATTCCCGTGGGTATTCTGACGGCGCTGATCGGTGTGCCGGTTTTTCTGATGCTGGTTCTGGGGCAGAAGAATCGCGTTTGAGGAATCGCGTATGAGGAACCTGGCATGACACAGCTGACAGTGCAGAATCTGAATGTACGGTATGGCCGGGTGCAACGCCTGTTCGACGTGACTTTGCCGCCGCTGCAGGACGGCGACGTGCTGGGGCTGCTGGGCCCCAATGCGGCGGGAAAATCCACGCTGATGCGCACGCTGGCGGGGCTGCAGCATTATCAGGGCACTATTGTTTATCGCGGTGCGGAGCGCCGTACTCTTTCGCATCAGCAATGGCATGCGCAGGTGGCCTATATGCCGCAGACTCCGCCGCAGGAATCGTCACTGCTGCCGGTGGAGCTATTGTGGAGTGCGGCCAGGGCGCTGGATCTTGCGCTGTCGGATCGTGAATTGTCGGCGTTGATCGATGACTTGCTGCTGCGGTTGGGGCTGCAGGAATTTGCCTTGTCGCCACTGTATTCGCTGTCGGGTGGCAAGCGGCAGCTGGTGGGTTTGGCGCTGGCGCTGATTCGCAACCCGCATTTGCTGCTGCTGGACGAACCGACGTCGGCGCTGGATCTGCACTGGCGCATGGTGGTGCTGGATCTGGTGCAGGAGCGGGTGCAGCGTCATGGTGGAATGGCGATTGCGGCGCTGCATGACCTGGATCTGGCGGCGCGTTATTGCACCAAGCTGGTGTTGCTGGACGCTGGAAAAATTGTGGCGGCGGGCTCGGTGTCTGAGGTGCTGACCGCCGCCAACCTGGCGCGGGTTTTCAGGGTGGAGGCGCAGGTGATAACCGGCTACCGGGGACATCCGCTGGTGCAGGTGCTGGGTCCGGTTCGTGCTGGATGATCTCGGTGCTTTCCCGGGGCATGGCCGTTGCGATTGTCGCGGCTTGTCGTGTTTGCTACAAAACACCAGTGGTGGCGGATTATTTTTTAAGACGCGGGTGACGGTCTGATCTTCAGGGAGCCGCGATTTTTCAGGCAGATTGTCCGGCTTCCATGCAGTCTGTCATTCTGGCCAGCGCTGGCGAAAAAATTGCAATGATTCCGCCTGTTCCCCCAGCAACCGGAATCCCTGCATGCAATTGCGCGACCTGTTTGATGATTTTCCTCTCGACGATGCCGACGTGGTGCAGTTCTCGCTGCAACAGATCCTGCGGCAGCCACTGGATATCTTTGTCGATCCCAGGCGGACGGAACAGTTGCTGTTGCAGGCCCGTGACCTGCTGCCGGAGCGTCTGGAAGTGCGTGTTGCGTTGTACAAGTGGTACGCCTACAGCAACCGCTTTGATGAATCGCTGGCGTTGATCAATGACGTTCTGGCGCGGGCAGCGCAGGCCGGCGGATTTGCGTCAGACTGGCGCTCGCTGACGCCGCAGAGTGCGCGCTGGCAACCGGCTATTGGCACATTGCGATTGTATTTGTACAGTCTGAAAGCCACCGGATTTGTCTGCCTGCGCAAGGGGGATCTCGCCACGGCCTGCGCGGTGCTGGAAAAACTGCAGCAGCTGGACCCGCAGGATCAGGTGGGTGGCAGTGTGGTGGCTGGCATGGCGCAACGGTTGGTGGAGCAGGCGCTGGAAGATGAGCAGGCTTGATTCAGGAAGGGCAGTGTTTATGCGTCCAGTGTCGCGCCACCGTCGACCCGCAGATCGTGCAGTGTAATGTGACGCGCGCGGTCGCTGGCGAGGAATGCGACGGCGGCGGCAATGTCGTCTGGCGTGGCAATGCGCTGCAGCGGAATACCCAGGCGAAATTTTTCCAGTGAGCCTTCCAGTACCGATGCACGACCGTTGGGTGTCGTCCACAACTGTTGCTGCATCGGCGTGTCGGTGGAGCCGGGCGATACGATATTGCAG
>JBMOPR010000722.1:6406-7142 GCA_049323075.1 Pseudomonadota bacterium | reverse complement strand
CCGTTGGCAATGTCGCCCTCCACTTCGCGTAACTGCTCGGCCAGCGACAGCGAGCCGACAAACGACACATTGGCGATGCGGCCGCGAAACCCTGCCATCCGCACCTGGCGCGTAAATTCGGCACTGGCCGGATAGGTGGCCACGATGACAATTCCCTGCAATGCGTGCAGGTGCGGCCGCAACTCCATGACCGCTCGCTCCACCTGCGCGGTATTGCGCCGGTAACTGGCTTTCTGGATGCGCTCGATGGGCACGTTGTAGCGCAGCAACGCATTGGCCACCCCGGCAAGTCCATCACGGCCATAACTGTCATTCTGGTGGAAGACGGCAATGTTGTCCGGCTGCATCCCCAGCACACCCACAAAATAATGCACGATGGCCGCCGTTTCCTCGGCATAGCTGGCGCGGTAGTTGAAAACGTAGCGATCCGGCGGGTCCTTGCGCAGAAGATTCGCACCGGATACCGGCCCAAACAGCAGCACGCGATTTTTCAGCAGATCCGGCAGCATGGCTCTTGCGGTTGGAGTTCCCAGATTGCCGATCAGCGCGAAGGCGCCCCGCTCCGGGTCGAGCAACGCCGCCAGATTGGCTTTTGCGCGTTGCGGTTCATAGGCATCGTCCAGCGGTTCCAGTTCCAGCTTGCGTCCGTGCACACCGCCTTTCGCATTCACTTCATGAAAGCAGGCTTCAATGCCGACACGCGTGGCCCGCCCCAACTCGCGGGTACTGCCACTGA
>JBMOPR010000722.1:0-6396 GCA_049323075.1 Pseudomonadota bacterium | reverse complement strand
GGCAGCACTCATGCCCAAACGGAGATGATGCGAATCGACACCACGCTGCGGTGTGGCAAGGCCCGTCGCGTACATGAAGGGATCGAGCACCACATAACGCCAGGCGGGAACGGAATAAATCGTTGCAATCGCAATCAGCAGCGCCGCCATCGTCACCCACAACACGCGCCGGCGGGAACGCCGTTTTGCACCCGGTGGCGCGATGGCAGGCGCAGCCCCGGATACAGCACCAGGCTGACTGCGTTTTTCACCAGGCAATTCACCGGTATTCCCAACACTGTGCTGAAACTGAAGGTTGGTGTTCCCCGGACTGGAAGGCTGCACACCGACCGCCACGGCAGGGCGAATGAATCCCGTCACCGAAATCGGTTGCGCCAACCCCGCATCCGGCAACGACGGCGGCCGCATCGAAGCACCGGTTGGCGGCACCAGAATGCGGGTCAGGTCCGCCATTTCCTCCACATGCCCCAAGGCACCGGCACGGGTGAACAAATCGGCATAGCGGTTGGCATCGTCCAGCGGAATTTTCTTGCGCACAATGACACGTTTGCCACTGAACAGCGCGTCCACCTGCTGCGCGGAAAAACGGAACGCGGTAGCGAGCTTCGGCTTCACCGTGGCCAACGTGGCGCCCGGCTGCAGCTCGCCGCGAAACACAAACTGGTACAGGCGCCACTCTACCGCCACCGCATCGCCGCCGGCTGTGGCCAGCTGCGCCTCCTGGCGGGAAACGGTGACAAAATCCTGCCACAGCTCCTGAATCGTGGCATAGCGCTGGTCGCGATCGATGGCCATGGCCTTGTGAATCACCGGCTGCAGGATCTGGCAGGCAGGGTCGCGCAGCGGATATTCCGCCAGCAATTTCGGCAATTCCTTCAGCTGGCGGTTCATGATGATTTCGCGGCTGGCGGCCCGGTACGGTGCCTCGCCGGTAATCATGAAATGCAGGATTGCACCCACGCCATAAATATCGGCGCGGTGATCGATCTCGCGCCCCATGATCTGCTCCGGCGCCAGATAGCCGGGCGTGCCCATCACCGCGCCCATCTGCGTGTGCTTGAGGTTTTCCTCATCCATCGGCTTGCTGATGCCGAAATCCACCACCTTCACCACCGTGGTGTTACCCGCCAGCCGCGCCACCATCACATTGCCGGGCTTCAGATCGCGATGCACCACCTGCTGCTGATGCGCGGCGCTGACTGCATTGCACAGCTGTTCCATCAACCAGACGATATTGGCCAGGGTCAGACCTTTCTGCCCATCACCCTGCCCCTGCACCACATCCGCCAGGGTCGCCCCTTCCAGATATTCCATCGCCAGGAACACCAGACCGTCTTCGGTCTGGCCGAAGTCGAACACACCGACGATATTGGGATGATTGAGGTTGCTGTTGACGCGGGCTTCACGCAGGAAGAGCTGGATGAAATCGGGATCGTTGAAGCCTGGCAACAACATCTTGATGACGACGGTGCGCGCCAGGCTGATCTGGTGCGCCAGATACACGCGACTCATACCGCCATCGGCCAGCAGGCTTTCGATGCGAAAGGCGTTGTTGAGAATGCGGCCGATCAGGGGATCCAGCGGCTCATCCAATCCCCAGCTCCCGGATGCGACGCTTGAGTGCGGCGCCAGACACTTTCAGTTCTTCCACCATGCGCTCCAGATTGCCGCCGCAGCGGACGTATGACTGCTGGATTTCCTCGACGCTAATATCCCCGGCCTTGCGCACACGGGGATTGGCTTCGATCATCTTGTACAGGGCAGCGCGGGAAATATTCAGGTGTTCAGCGGTGTTTTTCAGATCCCAGCGCTGCTGTTCCAGCATAGACATCAATTCCGCTTCCGTCACCGTGCTGGGCTTGCGCCGGGGAACACCGGGCTCGTCGTCATCGTCGTGCGCATCGTCAGATACAGGCGCTGGCCCGGGAGCGGTGTTGGCAACACCATTGGATGCGCCATCGGACACGGAGTGCAACGCACCGCCAGCTGTTTCCGGCGCCGGCCGGGTCTCCGCCAGCATGGCTTCAATACGGAATGGAATGCTGGTCACCATCGCCTGCCGATTGTGAATCGCCACCTGCCGCGCCACGTTGCGCATCTGGCGGATATTGCCGGGCCACGGGAATTCGAGTGCCTGACGGAAAAAGCGATACCACAGGTTGTCAGTACCGGCGGTGGCTTCCGCGCCCAGTTGATAGTGGCGCTGCTCGCCGATGGCATCGAACTCGAACCGCAGGAATTCCGCCAGCAGCAGGCCGATATCCGCCTTGCGCTGAGCCAGGGGCGAAAGCCAGATTTCGAACCCCGCCAGCCGCTGCAACAACGGATTGCGGAAAGTCTGTGCCTCCAGCTTGCTTTCCAGATTGGCATCAGTGGCCGCGATCAGGCGCACATCCACCTTTACGCTGTCGGTGGCACCCACCGGGCGCACCTCACCGGTTTCCAGCGTGCGCAACAGGGCCACCTGCACTTCGTCCGGTGCGTCGCCAATTTCATCCAGGAAAAGCGTGCTGTTGTCGGCCTGCACGAAATAGCCGGGCTTGTCGCGGGCGGCGCCGGTGAAAGAACCCTTGCGCGCACCGAACAGTTCCGAGATTGCCAGCGAGTCGGGAATGGCCGCCACATTCACTGCCAGCAGCGGCTTCTGGCTGCGCAGACTGGCATTGTGGATTGCACTGGCCACCAGTTCCTTGCCGGTACCGGTTTCACCACGAATCAGCACCGGCACATCCAGATCGGCCACCCGATTGATGGAACGACGGACACTTTCAATGGCCTCGCTCACGCCCAGCATGCGATGCATATTTTTGCTGCGCAGCTCCGGCGCCAGGCTGTGCAGCACCAGCACCACCCGCTGACCCAATTCGATCACCACACCCTGCTGCAGCACTTCCTCGAACACATAATGGTGGGCACGGATCACCTGCCCATCCACCCGCACTTCCGAACCTTCGGGATGCGGCGTCAGCAGCAGGCGGCCGTTGAGCTGTTCGATGGTGAGGGGTTTACGGCTGACATAACGGTCATCCAGCAGATAACCGCCGGACAGGAACGGCAACTGGAATTCCGGCTCCAGCCGCGACACGGCCACGCTTTTCCCCTTCGACAAATCATCCAGGTAGGCGGTAGCGCCAATACGTTGCCAATCCTCGTGATATGCGATCGTCAAAGCATAGCGGCTCGCCTGGACACTGAAGCCAGGCGCGCGCACTTTGCCCCACATGGTGGTTTCATTCTGCATTCACTTCCCCGGCTGGCTGATTTTTATTTTCCCGTGAATGGAAGATGTATTCTGCCAAATCCAGCGCCAGCGTTCACCCGCCTATCAGCACCGTCGGACACCCGATCACGATGGAACCACCGTGCGCCGTCATGTCGCCCATGCGCGCTGCCGGCTTGCCACCGATCATCACCGTCATACTGGCTTTGACGATGCTGTCCGGCGGGCCGACGCAGGTGCAAAGGCTGCCCATGCCCGCCGCTGGCATACCGCCAATCAATACCGTCGGCGCAGACGGTGCTGCAATAGGCCCGCCCACATGAGGAATCGGCGGTACACCCGGTGTCATCATCGGGCAGACATGCATGTCGCCCACGCGCGCTGCGGGTTGTCCCATGATCCAGCCTCCGTCAGTTGATCATCACCAGGCCGCCCTGCATTTTCAGCATGCCACCGCCTTTCACTTCCGTCATCGCGTTGCCGTTGATTTTTACCATGGTGCCGGTGATGGTCACACCCGACGGATCGATCTTGATGCTGTTGCCGCCCACCTTCAGCTCAATCGACATGTTCGCCGTGAGCGTGATGGACTGCTTGGATTCTTCCTTGATGGCACCGGTCACGCTGATCGTTTGCGAACCCTTGACATCCATTTTCTGGTCACCGGTGATATCGTAGGTCTGCTTGCCCTTGACCGTCAGATCCTGGTTGCCCTTGATGGTATTCTTCTGGTCAGCGCCCACTTCCAGGGTCTGGCTGCCTTTTTCGATTTTTTTGACTTCGTCGCCCTCGCTGACCGTCAGCGTGCGGTTTTTCTTGACCGTCAGCTTCTGGTCATTCTCGACATTGCCGGTTTCATCATTGTGAATGATGAAGTTGTAGTTTTTGCCGGCCTCGACATAGATTTCCTCGTTGTCCTTCTTGTCGTCGAAGCGCAGTTCGTTGAACTTGGCGGACGCCGTCTTGATGCCACTCTGGGTGCTGGTATAGGGCGGGCCCTGGTTGTCCTTGTTGTACAGGGCACCCACGACCACCGGCCGGTCCGGATCGCCGTTGAGAAATTCCACCAGCACTTCCTGGTTGATGCGCGGCACGAAGCTGGAACCCCAGCCGCTGCCGGCGTAGAGCTGTGCCACCCGCATCCAGCAGCTGGCTTTCTGGGATTCCCAGGGAAATTTCACCTTTACCATGCGATGGGGATCGGCGTCGGCCTTGGATTCTGACGCGTTCACACTGGTGACCACGGCGGTCAGCGGCCCCCGCATCTGTTTCTTGAAATGCTCCTGCAGAGGCCGGTACGGCACGGTGGCGGGAATGCAGGTGAAGCGGTTGCGGTACTGGGTATCCTGGTCGTTGCCATCCACCGCCATGTGCTGGACGGCCGTGATCACGTAGTTGCCATTTTCCGATTTCACCGCATGCTCCAGCGTGAAACGGCCGCCAGCCTGGAAAGTCACACAGTCACTGCTGCCGTTGGCAACATCGTGGCCACATTCCAGCCCTTCCAGCCGGCGCTGGGTCATCTGCTTGTTGTTGTTGGCATCAAAATCGTGAACGGGTGCCGTGGCCACCTTGAAGTTGTAAGCAGAAAATTCCCGCAGCGGTTCACTGCCGGGCTTCTGGGCAAACTTGTTACGGGTAGTCACCGACTGCAGGTAGTAATTCTTGGGCGTGTCGTGGTTGTAATCACTCATCTCATAGGCATTGGAGTGAAACTGCATCTCGCGCTGCCAGGTGAACACGCCGGATTGCTCGGGGCTGCCGAGGTCGTACGGCACGGTGGATTCGTCGCAGTCCATGTAACCGCTGACGTCATCGCACAGAACCAGGGTGTGATCCGACTTGGTAAAGGTGAAATAGTAAGAAATGCCCTCCTCCGCCAGCAGACGGCTGACGAAGGCGAAATCGGATTCACCATACTGCACGCAATATTCACGGGTCAGGTAGGTGCCCTTGGTTTTCGGTGTAACCGTGCAGAAATCGCCATAAGACTTCAGCACTTCATTGACGATGTCCAGAGCGGTACGGTTTTCATAAATACGGTTGTGGCTGCTTTGCGACAGAAACCAGAGGCCTGGCACGATGCCCAGGCGGTAGCGACGCATTTCACCTTCCATGTCACCCCGTAGCAGCCGGCTGACACGGCCGTGGAAATAACGGGGCTTGTCGGCGCCCCTGTACTGAATGGCAATGGCGCATTTCTGGCCGATGACACTGCTGCTGTCGAGCGCCTGATTGGCCGATAACAGACCAAGCTGAATCTCGAAAGGCGCGGAAAAACGTTCATTGACCTGCACATCGGTGGCAACTGCGTCATTGCTGACAAAACTGGCCGTAACCTGGATGAGGCGTCTTTCCTGGCTGATAGTCATGGCACATTCCAATCGCTGTTCGGGCGGACAGAAAAATCAGTGGAAACAGGGAGCCCGCAGGCTCCCCGTCACACAGGCTTACTGGGGCTTCGCAGTGGTCAGATCGTAACCCACTTTCATGTTCTGGCCGTTCTTGTTGGTCTTGTCCGCACCCTGCAGGTCCGCGATGATTTTCGCGAAGCTCAGGCTCAGGGATTCGTGCGGCGCGCTGCCACCACTGGCAGCCATGCTGTACGAGCTGATCAGCACATCTTCCAGTTCATACACCGCAAATTTTTCCACCTGCTTGGCGCCGGTCTGGACAATGTGGATGATCACCTTCACGCCCTCGGTACCGGTCAGCGATTCCTTGAACAGGCCGCCGGAAGAGTTGTCCAGCATCTTGGTCAGGGTCACTTCACTGATCGAAGGACGGGTGGCTTCCCGGTTGGCCATATTGCCCACTTCCATGCTGATGCCGCGGCCCACGCCGAACTGGAAGCTGTCCACTTCGATCCAGTCTTCGTAGCCGGCTGCGGTGACGTTGCCTTTGATCTTCTTGTTGTTGAAGTTCATGTAGATTGCCATGATGTGACGCTCCTGATGGTGATTGCTGTATGGGCTGTTTGAGAATTACCGGATAGGGTTGCTATCGGCGTTTTTTCTGTTGCTGAAGAAATACAGTCAAGTACCGTGCCAGCCGGAAGCCCGGCTCTTTTCCACTTTGTTTTACTTTTTTTGTGCACTATTGCGCGGGATCCCGCCAGGATGCCATCAATGGACACCGAGTCGTGTATGAGTGAAAATAAACAACTTTGCGGTTAA
>JBMOPR010000721.1:0-7159 GCA_049323075.1 Pseudomonadota bacterium | reverse complement strand
CATGGAATGCGAATTCTCAAACAATCAGGAAGCCTCATACTATCACTGCCGATACTCATCCACACAAGCAGGTGCACAGTGATGCAGACTGAAGACAAACGGGTAATTGCGATCACCCGAACCGCAGTAATACCGGGCAGCATCGAGGCAGTATTCGAATTTATTGCGGCGGAAGACGTGCTGCCCAAGGTACTGACCGGTTATGGCCCGTTGCCCGCCGTGGTGAGCACCTCGGACCACACGGGTTCCTGGGACCAGCCAGGCGCCGCTCGCGTCATTCACCTTGCGGATGGCAGCAGAGTACGCGAACAGGTAACCGATCACCGGGCACCGGCGTTTTTCGCCTATCGGGTGTGGGATTTTGGCAATCCCATCATTCGGTTGCTGGCCCGGGGTGCGCGGGGTGAATGGGTATTTTCAACAGAGGGTGACAGCACGCGGGTAATCTGGACGTATTGCTTCTACGCGAAAAACCGGCTGGCGGCATTGCCACTGACCGGCATCGTGCACCTGTTATGGCGTGGTTACATGGACGTGTGCCTGGAAAATTCGCGCCGCATCATGGCCGCGTCAGCGCAGCAACCGGTACTGCAACACGCCGCCAGCGCCACCACATTCCCAAAATGCCCAACCCGATCAGCATAATCGAATCAGGTTCCGGCGCCGCCACCGACTCATCGCGGGCCACAAAACCGGTCGCCAGATCCATATACAGCTCCCAGTAGTTGCCGTCACTGCCCACGGTCACCTGCATTTCGGAATAATCATCGGGCTGCACGACATCCAGAAAGGACGTCAGATCCGTCAGGTCCACGTTCTCCAGATTCGGCCCGCTATAGTTGAGGTCTTCGGAGTAGAACGAAAAAAACGCAGGCCCAACGGATTCATTTTCATTGAGGAACAATGCCATGTTGACGTCGTACGGATGTCCGCTTTCTTCGAAGCCATCCATGAAGAAATAGCGAAACGATGACGGCTGGTCCATATCAAAGGCGCCAAGGGAAATGCCGTTGATCGTCAGGGAACCTCCGACGATGGTCTGCCCCAGCAAAATATAGGGATCAGCGAACACCGGGCCAATATCACTATCCACAACGATCGTGCCGCGCACATCCCATTCAGTCGCATTCACCCATTCAGAGGGCACCTGTGGCAACGATCCGTGAACACTGGCAAACCAGCCCGTCGCCTGAAAATCATAGGTCACCGGCAGGGCAAATCCGTTGAAAGGCAGGGCTGTGAGCACAAAGGCAAGGGCCCGAAGCGATTGTCCACGCATGCGTCTTCTCCTTGACGGTGGGAATGGAGCGGATTCCAGAATACTCCTGCAATCGCCGCACGGGAATCAAAAGCGTCGTGTCAGGTACCCCAGATGGACAGTGCCCGCAACGTTGCGTCACGGCGCTCCTTCAGCCCGAGCTTTGCCGGTCCATTGATTTTTTCCGTGATGCCTTCCACATCACCCTGGTCCGCCAGCGCCGAACACTGGCGCGCATCCCAGAACGCAAAGGCAATCCGCGCCGCAGACTCCGGTTCCCGCGCCAGCTCCGGATGATTTTCCAGATCCAGCTGGACGATGCGACCGATGTCGCGGTAATTGGAACGCCCCGTCAGCTGTTTGTAACCCGAGCCCCGATAACGCCAGCCATCGCCGCTCGCCTCGTTGCCATTACCCAGCCGCCCGGCATACACGCGATTGGCAATGGCTTCAGGCCCGCGCTGAATCAGGCTTTTCGCATCGTCTGTACCCACCACGGCGGAAAAAATCGCATCGAGCCGTTCCGGATTTTTGTAGTTCAGGTTCTCCACCATGCTGGTGAAACCGCCGGTTTCCACAAAAATCTGGCCGAGGAAATGGCATAGCCGGCGCGGCGTTATCACCGAACTGTTGAGCCGGGCATTTTCCAGCGCAGCGGCGTGCACTTCGGGAGTTTTGATAGAAGGTGCAAATTTTTTCAGGGTATCGGCGGTAATCACAGGTATCTCCTTTGCGAACCTGCAATGACTCAGGCATCAATCACCGTGGCGATCAGGCGTGCATCAGCCAGCCCGGCAGTACGGTGCACGGTAAAACGCTGGTAATCAGGATTCATCACCATTGCCACAAACTTTTCGATGGACGGATAGCGCACCAGCAACATTTCGTCCCACTGCTCGCCTTCCGGCGCGATGATCGCAGCATGGGCCTTGCCCTGCATCACCACCTCGCCCCCTATGGCGTGCACATGGCGCGTGGCCTGCTCGATATACAATGCGTAGGCCTGCCGGCCGGTCAGATCCGACGCCTGATCCGGGTACTCGGCCTTGTCGCGAAACCGCAGCAGATTCAGCATGACGATGGGAACGCCGGGCGGCACGCTGGCCAGGGCGGCTTTCATCTGGCCGGGGCGGGGATCAATGGACGACATGGGTGAACCTCTCTATTTTGTTATCCGGGGGAATAATATCCCTGTTTATACTAGCGCTTTTCCATGAAATCCAGGAACTGGCAGCCGCGCTCATTGCCGGCACCACAGCTCTGATGATACAGCGCCCTGGCCTGCGCGAGATCCTGCATCACGCCCAGGCCATTTTCATACAGTACGCCCAGGTGGCTGCACGCCTTGCCATCGCCCCCCGCGCATCCCGCCCGGTAATATTCAGCGGCGCTGTCATAGCTTTTCTGAACACCCTGCCCTGACTGGTATTTGAATCCCAGATGCGTGCAACTGGGCACGTGGCCGCCGGCGCAGCCCTTTCGAAACGCAGCCACGGCATCAACGTCATTCATGCGTACCGTGCTTTGGTGATGGGACAGCAGCCCGACACTTACGCAACCCAGGCTGTCGCGACCGGCACAGGATTTGCGAAACCATTTCAGCGCAGCACGCGTATCGGCTTTGACGCCAGCGCCATCCAGGTGCTTCTCGCCCAACTGAAAGCAGGCTCTGGCACTGCCTTGCCGGCACCCGGCTTCAACGGCAGCCAGCTCAGGTCCTCGTTCGCGCTCCTGTGCCCACCCCATAGCAGATGACATCAGGACCACAGCGGCGATCAACATTATTTTTGTCATGCAAGGAACTGTATGGCGGCATCATAGACAGTCTGCAGAGAATAGCGGCTTTTGCGCAAACCACTATTGACCTGCAACAGGTAGATACAAAATCGGAAACCCGGTCAGCAGGAAGAGTCCGAATGGTCCACCGATACGAAGGCTTTCAGGCGGCCACTCAGGTACGCCAGGTTGTAGGACTCCCGCCAGACTGCCAGCACACTGCCATCAGACCGCAACAGTTCCCAGGTGACAGTGCCCAGCACAGCAGTACCTCCCATAGGTACGATTTCCAGATGCCGATAACAACAGCTATGACAGCCGCTGTTGCGATAGCCGTCAACAATGCGCTGGAAATAGGAGGCGATGGACTCAGTGGTGGGAAACAGGTCACTGCTGCCGTCAGCGTGGATTGCAAGGTAGGGTGCCGCATAACGCAGGGCGATTTGTGCACCGTCGAAGGTGGGAAAAACAGCGGTGAATTCGTCGAAGAATGCTACGGTGTCCGAGTGGAGTCTGGCTGTGCTCATCGTCGTGATTCAATCCTGACAGATTTGATGTTCTTTACACCAGCGCATGGCGTTTTCCATGCGGTCGTTACCCCAGAAAAGCTCGTTGCCTGCCACAAACGACGGCGCGCCAAAAATGCCCAGCTGCACGGCCCGCTCGTTTTGTTTGCGCAACTTTTCTTTCGCCTCCGGCATTTGGGCTGTTGCCAGAATTGCCATCGGGTCCTGCCCCGCCTGCTGCAGGCAATCCGCAAGCGTGGCTGCCTCTGCAATGTCCAGATCCCGTTCGAAATTGGCGCGGTAAACGGCTTGCACAAAAGTCGGCAGCCAGTGGGTATCAGCAAACTGGCAGGCGATCCGCGCCGCCAGCAGGCCATTGCGCGGGAAAACGGTCGGTCGACGGAACGGCAATCCAAGGTCGTCACAGATCCGTGCCAGATCCCGCCACATATAACGGCCCTTCGCAGGATAAAGATTGAAGGGGGAATTGGACCAGCCCGCTTCCTTGAAAATGGGACCCAGCAAAAACGGGCGCCAGAGAATGCTTACGCCCTGCCGTGCGGCTACGCTCTGAATACGCATCGCGGCGGGATAGGAATAGGTGCTGGCAAACTCAAACCAGAATTCCAGCGGCATGACCGGGCTCCATTGCGCTATTGCACTGCATCATTGCAGACTCTGAAAAAAATCCCAGATCATATCTGTGGCGTTGATCGCGGTGGAAGGCTTTTTCCTTCGCACGGCCTTGCCGCCCGGCCAGGAATGGCCGCCGGTTTCGGTCACCACCAACTGTATCCGCGCGCTGTTCTGCTTGGAAGTGTACAAATCGCCAATCGCGCCCGGCACGTCCAGCACGCGACGTGGGGTCCCTGCGGCATGGTTCAATGCAATCCAGCGCCTGATGGTGTCGTTTACGGACGTGAAGTCGGTCACCTTCGATTCATCCCGGAATGCATCCTTCCCCGCACCGCCGTCGAACAGCACGTGCGTATCATCCCGGGCGTGGATATGCAGAACCGAAACAGGTTGGGACGGCTTGCAGGTTTGCGTGTTGTCGGTACCGGCGACCGCTGCCACCGCTCTGATAATATCCGCCGCCTCGCATGCCAGGCGATAAGACATCATGCCACCATTGGACATGCCGGTGGCAAAAATTCTGGCTCTGTCGATAGGGACCTGTCGCTGGATATCGGCAATGACCTGTCGCACAAATCCCACATCGTCCACATTCTTGTCGCGGGCAGAGCCACAACAGTTGCCCGCGTTCCAGGTGGCCAGATGTTGCCGGGGAAAACGGCTGGTGCCATTGGGAAAGGCAACGATGAATCCTTCCTTGTCCGACTTCTCGCGCCAGCCGTACGCGTCAGCGGCCTGCTCCATGTGCCCGCCACCACCGTGGAAGAACAGAACCAGCGGCGCCGGTTTCGCTGGCGAGTAGCCCGCCGGAATATGCAGCAGGTATTTTCTGTCGCTTTCCAGCTTGAACTCATGATCACCCGGCTGCAGCCTGAATGGGTTGAGAGGGCCTGTGGTGTCCGCTGCAGTGCCTGCGGGTACAGTGGACTGCGTTGGCTGCGGGGATCGATAGGCCATCAGGTCCTGCGCCCGACCATCGCTGGCCAGCAATGCCAGCAGGCAGAACAATAGTCGGCGAGCATCACTCCATGCAGAAGGAAGGCGCGCGCCCGCTGCGGACAGTTGATTGACGCTCACGGCATGCCTCCTGAAATTCGTCAGCGTGGCTGCCACGCCGCGGGTACGTGCGGAATGCAGCCGAGCGGCGCAACGCGCCCAGCAGTCGCTGATTGGCACTGGCCGGCGTTTCCCGGGGCGGCAGCGTGTGGTAGATCGCGTTGGGCGAACAGATGCAGCGGGCATAGGCTTCCACCACGCGCCGCGCCATCATGTTCCCGGCACCACAGCGGTCGGTGGCCATCCCCGCGAACTCTGCTTCGGTGGCGCCACCCGGAACCAGCCCCAGTGCAATATCAACACAGTGGCCCACTTCATGAAACACCGTGAAAGGCAGCCGCGCAATCGGCCGCTCCCAGCGGTCGCGCGAAAGGCCAATCATCCCGCTGGCCCGCGACACCACCAACCGTTCCACATCCGCATCCGGTATGCCGGTGTTGCGGGCATGGCCCGCCCCCATCACCTGGCTGCGCACCAGTCCGGGTGGCCAGGTACCGCCTCCGGCCCTGCCGCCGGGTTTTCTTTCCATCACAAAAATCGGATACAGAACTGCAAGGTGCTGATCCGGCATGCGGGCAAAGAAACGCTGCAGCTGCTGCACCTTTACATCCGAATTCGGCACAGTGACATACACATGAAAATCCACCGTATAACCGCGAATGTTCAGACTGTAATGTTCGGGCATGAGGACTCCTTATCGGGCGAGCTTCGGGATCGCCGCCAGTAACCGGGTAGAAAGGATCACATACTGCGACCTGTCCGGTTATGATTGCGGCTGTTTGCAGAATTCCTTCAGCACGGCATCGCCCATCACCTTGAAACCTGAAATGCGCACCGAATAGCTGGAATCCTGGTACTCGGGCCTGAGCTGGAAATCAATCTGGCTGTGCGCGGTATCGCCCGGGAAGATCGTGCGCAAATCCCGCAATGGCTCATCGCGGACAAAAACGGGCGAACCATTGGCATCCAGATGGGCGATTTCAACCTTCACATCCTCAATGGCGTACTTGCTTTCGTTCCTGATCGATACCGACAGCGTGGCCATGTCCAACCGGGAGGTTACCTTGAACCCCGCCAGCTTGATATGGTCCCTGACAGCGCCGGAGATTGCGCGCTCGACTGCCTGTTCATCGCTGGCCTGCTTCAGCGCAACCACGCCCTCCTTGCCCAGCCACAGCACCGAGCCAAACAACAGGATAACGGTGAGCAGCAACAGAAAAAAACTGCCCAGCAGGTAGCAGGTTGCAAACCACCAGGCCGAATTTCGCTTGTAGACGATTCCGGTTTCCTGCCCGGGAAGACTGCGATTGATTCCATCCATAATCTGCGAATTATTCCTTGCCTTGCCTGGCGGCCAGTGCCGCACCGAGCTTCTCATCAATGGCCTTGGCGGCCTTGTATGCCGGTCGCACTACCAGTTTTGCCGCATAGGCTTCAAATTCCGGACGCTTCGGCAACGAGCCAAACTGCATGCCCCAGATTACATGCGATCCCACATACACATCCGCCGCCGTGAACGTTGGCCCGGCCACATAAGGATGCGCGCTCACAGCCTGCGCCAGGACATCCACTGCGCGTTCAAACGTGCCATACCCCACCATGCGCTGCTGCTCTTCGCTGATCTGGGCCTTCAGCATACGATCCGATACAGCCGCCTCCACCGGGCCTGCAGCAAAGAACATCCAGCGATAATAGTCAGCACGATCGGTGGTGACAGGGGCAAGTCCGGCTTCCGGAAAAGCATCGGCCAGATACGCGCAGATGGCTGCGCACTCGGTAACGACACGGCCGTTGTGCACCACGGCCGGCACCTTGCCCATCGGGTTTATCTTCAGATATTCAGGCGCTTTCATGGTGGTATCGTAATCCAGCAGCAGCTGGCGATAGGGCACGCCGGTTTCTTCCAGCATCCAGCGGGCAATCTGCC
>JBMOPR010000720.1:0-7163 GCA_049323075.1 Pseudomonadota bacterium | reverse complement strand
CGCCACCAACAACCAGGAACTGTTGAGCATGCCCGACCGGATGCGGGTGAAGGTGTGGCTGAATCGCGCCTTTGATCAATTGGGAAAAGTGTTGCCGCAGGAGACAAAAGCCGAACAGGGCGTAGTGGAAGCTGGCTGAACGGGCTGCGCCGCTATCTGGTCAACTCCGGCAATTGAAGGAATCTGAACCACTCGAAATAAAAGCCAGCCGGCGTCCGCGCTAAACGGAACGCCGGTTGGTATCAGGAATCAACCCACCCACTTGCGCGCATTGCGGAACATGCGCAGCCACACACCGTCTTCACCCCAGCTTTTCGGATGCCAGGAATTCTGCACGGTGCGATACACCCGCTCCGGGTGCGGCATCATGATGGTGACACGGCCATCGGTGTTGCACAGGCCGGTAATGCCCTGCGGCGTGCCGTTGGGATTGGCCGGATAGGTTTCAGTGACGTTGCCCCAGTTGTCCACATAACGCAGTGCAATACCGCTGGCCTGCGCCGCCGAATTGATTTGCGCCGCCGACGCAAATTCCGCACGGCCTTCGCCATGCGCCACTGCAATCGGCAGACGGGAACCTTCCATGCCCTGCAGCAGAATCGAGTTCGACTTCTGCACTTCCACCGTGCACACCCGCGCTTCAAACCGCTCCGACTGGTTACGCACGAAGTGCGGCCAGTAACCGGCGCCGGGCACCAGCTCGTGCAGGTTCGACATCATCTGGCAGCCGTTGCACACGCCCAGCGCGAACGCATCGGACCGTGCGAAGAATGCAGTGAACTGCTCCCGCGCCGCCGCATTGAACAGGATCGACTTGGCCCAGCCCTCGCCCGCGCCCAGCACGTCGCCGTAGGAGAAACCGCCGCACGCCACCAGCCCCTTGAACTGCGCCAGCGTCACACGGCCGGACAGGATGTCGCTCATATGCACGTCCACCGGCGTGAAGCCGGCCTTGTGGAACGCCCCGGCCATTTCCACATGCCCGTTCACCCCCTGCTCGCGCAGGATCGCCACCCGCGGACGCACGCCAGTGTTGAACATGGGCGCCGCAATATTTTCCTGCGGATCGAAGGTCAGCAGCGGGCTGATGCCGGGATCATCGGCACGGACGATCTGATCAAATTCCTGCTGCGCACATTCGCTGTTGTCGCGCAGGGACTGGATGCGGAAACTGGTTTCCGCCCACGCCTGTTCCAGCGCAATGCGGGCTTCGCTCAGCAGGATGTTGTCGCGGCAATGGATGTCGATCTGGCCGCTGTTGTTCAGTGTGCCGATGTCATGCACCGGCAGGCCTGCCTGTTTCAGCTGTTGCGTGATGTCGCGGACATCGGCTGCGCAAACCTGGATTACCGCGCCCAGTTCCTCATTGAACAGAGCGGGAATCGCATCGCCCAACCCGGAGATATCGATGCTCACACCGGTGTGCGCGGCAAACGCCATTTCACACACGGTTGCCAGCAGGCCACCATCGGAACGGTCGTGGTACGCCAGCAGTTTTTCCTGCTGCAGGAGATTTTGAATCTGGTCGAAAAACGCTTTCAGGTGGGGTGCGCTTTCCACATCGGCACAGGCATCGCCCAGCTGGTTGTACACCTGCGCCAGCGCAGTGGCACCCAGACGGTTCCTGCCATATCCCAGGTCAATCAACAGCAGGCGTGAAGGTCCGGCATCCACCTGCAATTGCGGCGTCACCGTCTTGCGCACATCCAGCACCGGCGCAAACGCGGAGATGATCAGCGACAGCGGCGCAGTGACTGATTTTTTCTCGCTGCCGTCCTGCCACTGCGTGCGCATGGACATGGAATCCTTGCCCACCGGAATGGTGATGCCCAGCGCCGGGCACAGTTCCATACCCACCGCTTTCACCGTATCGAACAGCGCCTGATCTTCACCGGGATGGCCTGCCGCACACATCCAGTTGGCGGACAGCCGCACATCTTCCAGTTTGCGAATGCGCGCCGCCGCGATATTGGTGATCGCCTCGCCCACCGCCATGCGGCCCGAAGCCGGCGCATCGATCAAGGCAGCCGGCGTGCGCTCGCCCATCGACATGGCCTCACCTGTGTACACATCCAGCGTGGTAGTCGTCACTGCCAGATCCGCCACTGGCACCTGCCAGGGCCCCACCATCTGGTCCCGCGTCACCAGACCCGTCACGGTGCGGTCGCCGATGGTGATCAGGAATTTCTTGCTCGCCACCGCCGGCAGACGCAGTACACGATAAGCCGCTTCCGTCACGTCGATTCCTTCCACCGCCACTGCTTTCTGCGCCACCGAGTTGCGCGTAAATTCCCGCAGCATTTTTGGCGGCTTGCCAAACAGCACCGACATCGGCAGATCCACCGGCTTGTTGCCGAAATGGTCGTCGTGCAGTTCCAGATGCATGGCTTCGGTGGCTTCACCGATCACTGCGTAAGGGCAACGTTCGCGCTTGCAGATGGCATCGAACACGTCCAGATCCTGCGGCGCCACTGCCATCACATAACGTTCCTGCGATTCGTTGCACCAGATCGCCAGCGGCGACATGCCGGGCTCATCGTTGGGTACATCGCGCAGTTCGAATTTGCCGCCACGCTCGCCGTCCTTCACCAGTTCCGGCATCGCATTCGACAAACCACCCGCGCCCACATCATGAATAAAGGAAATCGGATTGGCATCGCCCAGCTGCCAGCACTGGTCGATCACTTCCTGACAACGCCGCTCGATTTCCGCGTTGTCACGCTGCACCGACGCGAAATCCAGATCTTCCGCACTGGCACCAGTGGCCATCGACGACGCCGCACCACCCCCCAGACCAATCTGCATCGCCGGGCCGCCCAGCACGATCAGCTTCGCGCCCACCGGGATTTCACCTTTCTCCACATGCTCCGCGCGAATGTTGCCGTAACCGCCGGCAATCATGATCGGCTTGTGATAACCGCGCACTTCCGCGCCATTCACCGTGGCGACCTGCTGTTCATACGTGCGGAAATAACCGTTCAGATTCGGGCGGCCAAATTCGTTGTTGAACGCCGCTCCACCCAGCGGACCTTCGATCATGATGTCCAGCGCCGACACGATGCGGCCGGGCTTGCCGTACGGCTGCTCCCAGGGCTGCACATGGCCGGGAATATTCAGGTTGGAAACCGTAAAGCCGGTCAGGCCCGCTTTCGGCTTGGAACCGCGCCCGGTGGCACCTTCGTCACGAATCTCGCCACCCGCGCCCGTCGCCGCGCCAGGGAACGGCGCAATCGCGGTGGGATGGTTGTGGGTTTCGACTTTCATCAGGATATGCACGGGCTCCTGATGGAATTCGTATTCTTTCGAAAGCGGATTGGGGAAAAAACGGCCCGCTTCGAAACCCTCGATGACCGCCGCGTTGTCCTTGTACGCCGACAGCACGCCCTCGCCACCACAGGCGTAGGTATTCTTGATCATCTTGAACAGGGAATGGCTTTGCGTCTCGCCGTCGATCACCCAGTCGGCGTTGAAAATCTTGTGGCGGCAATGCTCCGAGTTCGCCTGCGCGAACATCATCAGTTCCACGTCGGTGGGGTTGCGCTTCAGTTCGGTGAAGCTCGCCACCAGGTAATCGATCTCGTCTTCCGCCAGCGCCAGGCCCAGCGTTTTGTTCGCTGTCGCCAGTGCGGCACGGCCTCCGCCCAGCACATCCACCGTTGTCAGCGGACGCGGATCTTCCACCCGGAACAGGCGCGCCGCCTCTTCCATTTCAGTGAACACGGCTTCCACCATGCGATCGTGCAGACGGCCAGCCAGCTGCTGCAACTGGGCGGTGTTCAGTGGTGCACTGGCGGCAACATGGTAGGCAATCCCCCGCTCCAGCCGCTTCACCTTGGCCAGGCCGCAATTGTGGGCAATGTCAGTGGCCTTGGACGACCAGGGGGAAATCGTACCCGGGCGTGGCACCACCAGCAGCAACTGGCCAACAGGTTTTTCCACTGCTTCGGTGGGGCCATAGCGCAGGATCGATTCCAGCGCCTGTTGTTCCCCGGCGGTCAATGCATCCCCCAGGTCGGCAAAATGCATGAACTCGGCGTACAGGCCGGTGACCGCAGGCACAACGGATTGCAGGTCATTCAGCAGGCGGGTACGGCGGAAAGCGGAAAGAGCGGGGGCACCACGGAGTTGCAGCATGGGGGTCTCGGCCATCGGGGGATTGAAGGGCGCACATTATAAAGGATCGTCCGCCGGAAGGGATCAAGGGCGGACAAAAGAACAACGGGCCTGCCCGTCGCCCGGGAAGGCCCGTTATCAAACGCGGCATCCGCTTAACTGACGTAGCGGTTGATGATCTGCTCCAGTTCCAGCGCGGTGTTTTCGATGTCCTGCTTCAGGCGGCCCAGCTCATGGCTGCGACGGCTGCCCTGACCGGAGGATTGCCCCATGCGGCGCAGACTGCCGTTGATGGCCTCTGCGGCCGCGGTCTGCTGCTCAACCGCAGCGGCAATCTGCTCATTCATCTGACTGATGGAACCAATGGCACCTGTAATCACCTGCAGGGATTCACCCGCCTTGCTGGCCTGCTCCACACTCAGTTCCGCCTGCCGGCGGCCCTGGGCCATCACGCTCACTGCGTTTTTGGAGCCTTCCTGCAGCCGGGCAATCATGTTGTTGATTTCCTTGGTGGCTTCCTGGGTGCGCTGCGCCAGAGTACGCACTTCGTCGGCTACCACCGCGAAACCGCGCCCCTGCTCGCCCGCCCGCGCCGCCTCAATGGCCGCGTTCAGTGCCAGCAGGTTGGTCTGGTCGGCAATACCCCGAATAACTTCCAGAATGGCACCGATCGCTTCGGTGTCCGATTCCAGTTTCTGGATGGCAGTCGCCGCCCGCTCCACTTCACCCGCCAGGGAATGAATCGAGCTGGTCACGCTGTTCACCACTTTCTGGCCGCTTTCCGCTTCCTGGCTGGCATCTTTTGCCGCCTGGGCCGCGGTGGCCGCGTTCTGGGATGCGTCGTGCACGGCCGCGGTCATGGACGACACCGCATCCACCACATGACGGGTGTCTTCCTCCAGGCCAGTGTCGGCACTGCCCGACACCTTGCTGAGTTCCCGGCTCATCACCTTGATCCGGTCCAGATTGCCCGAGATGCCTTCAAATACCTTTTGCAGATTCTCCAGCCAGCGGTTCAACGCCCGGTTCAGCGGGCGGGAATCCAGTTCAGGCAAGCGGTCCGACAGACGCCGCTCCCCGCGCAGCAGAGCCTCCACAAAACGCAGATCCTCCGCCGGCTCGTTACCCTGACCCAGCAGCATGATCCCGACGCCAGCCGCAACCAGGCCCAACACCAGACCGGCGGCGATCATGCCGCCACTCCCTTCGGTTCCGGACAGCGCCCAGATCAGAAACCCCGACTGAACCACCACCGGCACGGCCAGTGCGGCGATGGATTTTCCCTTGGCAGACATAGAATTAGCCTCTCTGATGTTTCACGACAACAGCCCCGACCGACACGGCAGCCAGTCTACTGCGGCTTGTGCGCCACCCGTCAGTTAAGCGTAGGCAAGGCCCCGACAAGCTGCAAAGATTCAGCAAGTGTGACAAAAAGCACAGCTAAATAACTGATTAGTATATATAAAGCCTTAGTTATGACGGTTAACCGGATTTTTTGGTCGACAAGCCTAGAAGGCTGCCCATATAATCCGGTCAAATATTAATCAGCTTCACGCAGCCACTCCCACAGCCGTGCGCAGCGTGGAACTTCGAGTACACCCGACACCATTCAAATAGGATGAAATCCGCGTCTGTTTCCGTGGATGGTGTCTGACAGGGAAGATACCGTCCGGCCAGCAATTCCTGCCTCCAGGCAAGAAAGCGCTGACCGGACGGATTGACAGGAAATCACCAGACGCCTGCTTGCTTATGTCTATTATTCGATGGCTGACTCGAACCACCCTGCGGGGTTTCATGCTCGCCGGTTTCATTCTGACACCGGCCTGCCAACCCGCCCTGCCCTTGCTGGAACAGGTTAAACAGCAGGGGGAACTGGTCGTGGCTACCCGCACTGGCCCCACCACCTACTACCGCGAAATGGACCGGGAGACCGGTTTTGAGTTCGAACTGGCCCAGGCTTTTGCCAATTACCTGGGCGTGAAAATGCGCATGGTGGCTTACGACGACCTGGGCGAACTGCTGACGGCGGTGCGAACCGGGAAAGTCCACCTGGCTGCCGCCGGCCTCAGTGTCACCCCCGAGCGCAGCCACCAGTTCCGCTTCACATCGCCCTACGAGCAAGTGACACAGGATGTGATCTTCCGCGCCGGCACCCCCAAACCCGTCTCCATCGAAGACCTCTATCAGCGCAAGCTGGTAGTACTCGCCCAGAGCAGCCATTCCGAATACCTGCAGCAACTGCAGCAGAGCCATCCGGAACTGCGCTGGGAAGAAAAGGCCAATGCCACAGCGCTGACCCTGCTGAACATGGTGAATGAAAGCCAGGCCGACGTGGCCGTGGTGGACTCCGCCGCCTTCCAGACCTACCGCCCCCTGTTTCCGGAGCTGCAGGCCGCATTCCCCATCAAGCAGGCCGAGCCCGTATCCTGGGCCTTCCAGATCACCGCCGATGACTCCCTCTTCAACATGGCCGAACTGTTCTTCAACCAGATCAATGCATCGGGCGATCTGGAAGAACTGCGGGAACGCTTCTTCGGTCACCGCGAGTTTGATTATGTCGGCGCCCGCACCTTCCTGACCCACCTGGACACACGACTGGTGGAGTACGAACCGGACTTCAAGGCTGCCGCCGATGAAGTGGGCATGGACTGGCGCCTGCTGGCCGCCGTCGGCTACCAGGAATCCCTCTGGAATCCCAACGCCATCTCGCCCACCGGTGTACGGGGGCTGATGATGCTGACACAGCAGACCGCAACGGAAATGGGCGTTACCGATCGCCGCGATGCCGAACAGAGCATCCGCGCCGGTGCCCGCTACCTGAAAAAACTCTATGACAAGCTGCCGCAGGATCTGCAGGAACCCCACCGCACCTGGTTCGCGCTGGCGGCCTACAACGTGGGCTATGGTCATCTGATGGATGCGCGCCGGCTGGCACGGCATGAAGGACTCGATCCCAACGACTGGTTCGTGGTGCGGGAAAAACTGCCACTCCTGCTGCGTCAGGAATACTTCAGCAAGACCCGGCACGGCTTTGCCCGGGCCGGTGCCCA
>JBMOPR010000719.1:0-7201 GCA_049323075.1 Pseudomonadota bacterium | reverse complement strand
CGCGGAAGTGGGCGCCACCTACAGTTACACCATCAGCAGCAGCGGCGGCGGTACCAATGTCACCGGCAGCGGCACGGTGGGCAGCGCAGGCGCGCAGATCAGCAATATCAACGTGGGTGGATTGAACGACGGCACCCTGACGTTGTCGGTGGTGCTCACCGACACTGCCGGCAATGCGTCGGCGGCCGTCACCGACACCGCCACGCTGGATGCCACAGCTCCCACAGTGGCCATCAGCAGCGGCGCCACCAATCCCACCAATGCCGCGTTCCAGGCGACGGTCAGTTTCAGCGAAATCATGACGGGTTTTGTGCTGGGCGACATCGTTGCCAGCAACGCGTCACTGAGCAATCTGATCGATAACAACGACGGCGACTTCATCGTCACCGTGACACCGACGGCTGACGGCGCTGTCACCCTGAATGTCGCGGCCAACGTGGCCCAGGACGCAGCGGGCAACAACAACACCGTCGCCATTCAGTACAGCACCGTGTTTGACAGTAGCGGCCCGGTTTTCAGCAGCTCCACGCCGGCCGACAACGCCACCACCGTGCAGTACAACGCCAATGTGGTGCTGACCTTCAATGAAAACGTCAGCGTTGGCGCGGGCAACATCAGCATTTATGATGCCGCTGACGACAGCCTGCATGAAAGCGTGGCCATCGGGTCTGCCAGCATCAGTGGCGCCGGTGTCACCGTGAATCCTTCCGCCAATTTCATTCCTGGCCACACTTACTATGTGAATGCGGACGCGGGCCTGGTGGAAGATGTGCTGGGCAACGGGTTTGCCGGCTTCAGCGATGAAACCACGCTGAACTTTACCGTGACCAACAACGTGCCCACTGCAGCGGCCGACAGTGAAACCACCAATGAAGACAACGCAGTGTCGATCAGTGTGCTGGCCAATGACAGCGATGTGGACAGCAGCCTGAACCCCGCCAGTGTCACCGTTGTTGCGCAACCGGCGCACGGTACCACCAGCGTCAACACCGGCACCGGCGTCATCACGTTCACGCCCACCGCCAACTACAACGGCAGCGACAGCTTCACCTACACCGTGGGTGACACGCACGGTGGCACCTCCAGCGCTGCCACCGTTTCCCTCACCATTACGGCGGTGAACGACAACCCCGTCGCCGTGGCTGATGTGGAAAGCACGCCGGAAGACCAGCCCATCAGCATCGATGTGGCCGCCAACGATACCGATGTCGACACTGGTGATGCTGCCGACGCCGACTCCATTACGCTGGTGTCGCAGCCCACCAACGGCACTGCAGCCGTCAGCAACGGCGAAGTGCTGTACACACCGGATGGAAACTTCTTCGGCAGCGACAGCTTCACCTACCAGATCCAGGACCAGAACAGCGCCAATTCCAACGTGGCAACGGTGATCGTCAACGTCAGTGGCGTGAACGATGCGCCCACGGCGGCGAACGATTCCGCCAGCACGGATGAAGATACTGCTGTCACCATCGATCTGGTGGACAACGATACCGATGTGGATGGCACCGTGGACGCCACCGCCGTTACTGTGATGGCGCAACCGGCGCACGGTACCGTGAGCATCAACGCCACCACCGGTGTTGCCACCTTCACGCCCACCGCGAATTATTTCGGTAGCGACAGTTTCACCTACGTGGTGCAGGACAACGAGGATGCGACCTCCGCGACCGGTACTGTGTCGATCACCATCGCCAGCGTGAACGATGCGCCGGTGGCGGCGAACGACACCGTCAGCCTGCAGGAAGATACGGCGCACGACATCAACGCACTGGGTAACGACAGCGATGTGGACGGCACGCTGGCTGCTGCCTCGGTGCAGGTTGTCACCGCGCCGGTGAACGGCACCACCAGCGTCAGTGGCGCCGGGGTCATCACCTACACGCCGGGCAACGATTTCAACGGCAGCGACAGCCTCACTTACCGCGTGCAGGACAATCTGGGCGTCTGGTCCGCCGTTGCCACTGTTGCCATCACCGTGCAGTCGGTGAATGACGAGCCGCTGGCGAACGATGACAGCGCGCAGACCGATGAAGACACCGCCGTGATCATCGACCTGCTCGACAATGATGCCGATGTGGACGGTACACTCGATACCGCCAGCATCAGCATCGTCAGCGCAGCGGCCAGTGGCAGCCTGACCGACAACGGCGATGGCACGGTCACCTACACGCCCGCCGCCGACACCAACGGCAGCGACAGCTTTACCTACAGCGTGAGCGACAACCAGGCCGGCGTTTCCAACACCGCCACCGTGTTGATCGATGTGCAGGCTGTGAATGACGCGCCTGTCATCAGCGGCAGCCCGACCACCGAACTGCTGGAAGGCGAAGCCTACAGCTTCGTGCCGGTCATTACCGACGTGGACAATGTCAGCGTCACCGTCACGGCCACCAATCTGCCGGGCTGGCTGATCCTGGATGCCGGCACCGGTGAACTGAGTGGCACGCCAGCAGTGGGCGACGCCGGTGATTACGCCGACATCGAACTCAGTGTCAGCGATGGCACCGTGTCCACGCCGCTGGCCGCGTTCAGCATCAGCGTACTGGGCGACAACGACACCGACGGTACCGACAACGCTGCCGACACCGACGACGACAACGACGGCATGGGCGACACCTACGAACAGACCTACGGCTTCAATCCGCTGGACGACAGCGATGCGGCCGGTGATCTGGATGGCGACACCATCAGCAACCTGCAGGAATCCCTGGACGGCACCGCGCCGAACGATAACAGCGATTACTACGACGTCACCGCGCCGGTGGTATCCGCGCCGGACGACCTGGTGATCGATGCGGTGGCGCTGTACACGCCGGTAACGCTGCAGCAGTTGCTGGGCCTGGCCGACGATGCCACCAGCAATGAAATCGCCACTGCTCTGGGTGCCATTGCCAGCGACAACGTGGACGGCAGCGCCTGCTGTGGCACCGAAGTGGTGGGCGTGCTGAATGGCAGCGTGTTGCTGGCACCGGGTGCGAACCTGGTGACTTACGAAGCCGTGGATGCGAAAGGCAATGTCGGTACCGCCACCCAGACCGTCAACGTGCGGCCGCTGGTGTCAGTGAACAAGGACCAGATCAGTGTGGAAGGTGCCAGCGTGCAGTTCCGCGTGATCCTCAATGGCCAATCGCCTTTCTATCCGCTGGAAGTGCCGTTCGTGATCGATGATGCCAGCACTGCCGATGATACCGATCACGATCTGGTAAACGGCAGCGTGGTATTCACCGAAGCCGGTGGCGTTGGTCAGACCGAAGCGGTGGTGACCATCCAGCTGACCAGCGATGTTGCCACCGAGGCCGATGAAGTGCTGATCGTGCGGCTGGATGACCAGACCAGCAACGACGAGGATCTGGCCAACGGCTATGACGAAGATGACATCTTTGACATCAACGGCGGCGCCAAAACCAGCCACGTCATCACCATCACCGAGCAGAACGTGGCGCCGGATGTCGTGCTGCAGCTGAGCCAGAACGGTGTGAACACCATCCAGGTCACCAGCGACGGCGGCCCGGTCACCCTGACCGCCTCTGCCACCGATCCGAACACCGGTGACAGCCTGGATCTGGACTGGAGCGACAGCGACAACACACTGGTGGACAGCGATGGCGACCTGACCGATGCAACCCTGGTATTCGACCCCAGCGCGTTGAGCGAAGGTCGCTACCTGGCGCAAGTCACCGTCACCGACAGCGAAGGTGCCACCGACACTGCCACCCTGTACTTCCTCGTGGTGGCCGCGTTGCCGGACCTGTCGGATCAGGAAGACACCGATGGCGATGGCGTGGACGATGAAACCGAAGGCACCGCCGACAGCGACGACGATGGCATCCCGGATTACCAGGACAACATCACCGCGCCCAACGTGTTGCCGGAAGTGGGTGACCAGACCGAATCCTATCTGGTGGAATGCGATCCGGGCGTGCGTTGCCGCCTGGGCCAGTTCGCCCTGCTCGGCAGTACCGGCGGTGTGCGGCTGGAGGCGGAGGATTTCGATCAGCAGGACGATCTGGAAACCGATGCGGCGTTTGCATTCAACGGCGGCATCTTCGACTTCGAAGTGCACGACCTGCCCACGGTCGGCCAGAGCGTGCGCATCGTATTGCCGCAAGCCAATCCGATTCCGCAGCAGGCGGTGTATCGCAAGTATCTGAATGGCAGCTGGCGCACCTTTGTGGAAAACGCCAACAATGCGATTCATTCCGCGCCGGGCAATCCGGGTTACTGTCCTCCACCGGGTGACGCCAGCTGGCAACCGGGCCTGAACGTGGGCGACCACTGTGTGCAGCTGACCCTGGAAGACGGCGGCCCCAACGACGGTGACGGCGTGGCCAATGCCGCCATCGAAGATCCGGGCGGTGTGGCGGTGCAGGCGCTGGTGGATGACGATGTCGAGCAGACCTTCAGCGGTATCAAGAGCAAGGGCAAAGGTGGCGGCGGGTCACTGGGTGTGATTGCACTGCTGATGCTGGCAGGTCTGTTGGCAGCCCGGCCTGGCAAGGCGGCGACTGCGAAAGCCGCATCGCTGGGAGCGGCCCTGCTGGTCACCACGGCGTTCAGCCTGCTGCCCGCGCAATCCGGCCATGCTGCCGGCACGGAGGATCTGCAACAGCAGATACTGGCGCGCAGCTACATCAGTGTCTCGTTCTATCAGGCCAGGGGTAGCCAGGGTTCCGGTGATTTCGAGCAGGGCGCGGCGGCGGATGGCGTGGTGGTGAGCCTGAACGACTATGAGGAATCCCGCACCGCCTGGCAGATTGCCACGGGTTACCGCTATCTGGACTGGAGCGCGGTGGAACTGGGGTATCTGGATCTGGGCGAAACCCAGGTCGACCTGGACGCCACCGGCACGGCCAACAATCTGGAGGCGGCGATGTCGGATAACTACCCTGTCACCGGTCACGGCTGGACCCTGGCCAACCGGTTCCTGTGGGAAGCAATGCCGCGCGTGACCCTGTCGGGTGAAGTGGGCCTGTTCATCTGGGAAGGTGAAATCGATCTGACCGGTGCGAATGTAGAACCGGACCTGGATGACGGCACCGACCTGCTGCTGGGTGTCGCCTGCGCTTACAGGATTACCGACCAGCTGGAAGCGGCCCTGCATCTGAAGCGGGTGTTCTTCGATGATCAGGAAGTGGATCTGCCGGGAGTTGAAGGGCGGTTTCATTTCTGAGTTTTTTCGCCGGTCTGGTATCGCCTGCCAGACCGGCTTCCTCCCTCTCGAATTTTCCCGCGTAACGATTCCGACAATGGCGCCGCCCTGTCAGTGACGGTTGCGACAATTTTCCCTGCCAAATCCTGCGACGCCCTTGTCATTTCAGCGGTTTGCCTCTGGCGTGCGCCTTGCTTGGCGTTACGGAACTGTTTTTTCCGTTCACCAGTCACCGGGGAATCTCACATGCCTGCAACGTTCGAACTCAAGCGCGATGCCGATAACCAATTCTGTTTTCATCTGCTGGACGGCACCGGTGCCGTGCTGCTGCTCAGTGGCCAGTACGACAGCAAGACCGACGCCGAGGAGGCGATCAAGGAAGTGCGGGTGGGCACGCTGATGAGCACGCAGATTGCCGCCAGCCGGACGCCCACCGGTGAAACTTTTTTCGTGGTGCGCAACAGCCACGGCCGCATCGTTGTGAAGAGCCAGCTGTTCAACAACAAGATGCTGTTCGACAACGCGTTGCATCAGGTGAAAGACAACGCCTGCGTGGCCGAGGTGATGGACCTGACCTGAGGCGCGCACCATGGGCATCGAATTCACCATCACCAAGGAACTGGCCAGCATCAGCGTCACCGCCACCGAACTGGCGGCCATCAGCACGCTGGTGCGCAGCCAGATCGGCAGCCGGGATTTTCGGGGCCAGTTCGATCCGCTGCTGGCCAGCATCGCCGGCGCCTATGATGTGGTGATCCAACTGCTGCAACCCTTCGCCGCCCTGCGCGACGCAGCGGATTTCAACCGCGATTTCACGGCCTGCCACACTCACTACAAGGCGGTGTACCTGAAGGAAGCCAGCCGGCCCCGCCTGTTCACCGAGCAGGCCTTCCAGCAGTACCAGATTCTGAAAACCTGCCGCGAACTGCAGACCGGCTTTCCCCTGCTCAAGCGCACCTTCACCCGGCTGGACGATCTGATCGACAAGTGGGTCGACAACGACTGCTGGCTGGTGATGAACATGGACACCGTGTTCAAGCTGCTGCACCGCCTGCTCAATGAGTTTGAAACCATGCGCATCAAGGACCCGGACGAGGCCTGGCTGCTGTACCGGCAGGCCTTCGATGGTTTCGATCCCTACCTGGCGATCCTGGCCCGGCACCGGGTCGCCCTGGCTATTGTCTGATCAGCTGCCGCATCCGGTAATTCAGGCTTTTTCTGGCCATTGGCGCCTGATTTTTAAGAGAAATCTGTCCGCTTAAAGCCGTTATTCCCCCTCCTCAGAGGTAGTACCTTCGCACCAGATTAGAGTTGACGCACTATAAACAAACTGTTTAACGTGTCGACCAAGCCAAGATCAGCGCCATCACAATAACAAACAAAAAGAGGGATTTTCGTGGCCAGATACCTGTGGTTAATAGTGCTTACCGCCCTGATGCTGACCGCCTGTGGCGGAGGGTCTTCCTCCGGTTCCGGCGATGACAGCGCCGCCCGCTCCCAGCAACCCGTAACCAGTGACAGCGACACGCCTGCGGACGATGAGGACGATCCCATCGTGGGGGACGAGACCGATTCCCCCGAACCGCCCGCCGGTGCTTACACCCGCCCGCTGGACTATCGCTACATGGTCACCCTGCCGTTGCAGTTCCTGCCCACCGCCGATGGCCGTCTGCTGGGTGTGCGGGTAACCTTGCCGGCAAACGAGCGTCGCAAGCCGGCCGAGGGCCCGTTCCCCGCGATCCTGGTGCAGACCGCCTACAACATGCATCTGATCGGCGCCGTGCCGATGACAGGCGGTGCGCTGCTGGGTGCGCCGGATCCCTTCATGGTGAAACGGGGCTACGCGGAAGTGGCGGTGGACACGCTGGGCACCGGGGTGTCGCAGGGTGGCTGGGAGATGCTGGGCGAGGATGAGCAGAAAGCCTATGGCGACACGGTGGACTGGGTGAAGCAGCAACCCTGGTTCAACGGCAAGCTGGGTGTGGCGGGCGCGTCCTACATGGCGATCACGTCGCTGTTCACGGCCCAGCGCCGGCCCGATGATGTGCA
>JBMOPR010000718.1:0-7203 GCA_049323075.1 Pseudomonadota bacterium | reverse complement strand
GCAGGTGGATTGCATAGTCCACACCGATGCCGAACACGATACCGGTGATCAGTGCGGTGCCGATATCGATATCCAGGCCCAGCCCGTTCATGGTGCCGAAGTTGATCAGGATGGTCAGTGCCAGCGGAATGACGCTGAGCACGCCGGTCCACCAGGAACGGAACAGCAGGATCATCACGCCGGCAATCAGCAGGGTCGCGATAGTGAGGCTGCTGATCTGACCATTCACGATTTCGTCGGTGCTGGTCACCATGATCTGGCCGAAGCCGGCAACCTGCATTTTCACGTCGGCCGGCAATACGGTTCTGGCGTATGCCTGCACATCCTGCAGCACAGCGCGCACCTTCGAAGACTGGTCGGTGTGGGACAGCGCCACCAGCCGCGCGTTTTTGTAATTCTCATCCAGCGAGTCACGAATTTCCTGCCCATTGCCGTTTTCATACAGCAGGAAATATTGCGCGATCAGTTCCGGTGACATTTCCGCCGGCAGGGCATAGTCGGTATTGTTGAGCAGCTGGTGGATACGCTTCACCAGATTGCTGGGCGAGCCAACGTAACCAATGATGTCATGCTGCTCGAAACGCTGCGCGATCTGATCCATGGCGATGATCACGTCAGGCTGGGTGAAACGGCGTTCATCGGCAGCGCTGAACCAGACGTTGATGGGCACGGTGCCACCGAAGTGACGGTTCAGGATTGCATCGTCCTGACGGATACGGGTGTCCTCGCTGAATTGCACGATATTGTGATTGTCCACGCGCACTTCGCTCGACAGATAAGTGGTGAACGCGGCGATGGCTGCGGTGGCTGCCAGCACCAGCAGCGGGGCACGACCCAGCGTCAGGTACAGTTTGCCGAAACCGCGGTTGACCGGATTCATCAGCGGGCTTTGCTTGTTCTCGCTGGCGTTGGCCGGCTGCTTCAGCAGCGGCAGAATGGCGGGCAGCAGGGTGACGGAAATGATGAAGGCGAACACCGCACCTGCGGCGATGAAAATGCCGAACTCGCGCACGAACACCAGGCTGGTGTATGCCAGCGCGATGAAGCCGAAGAAATCGGTGAGGCTGGTCATGAACATTGGCTTCATCAGATGACGCAGCGCCACTTTCACTGCTTCCACCCGGTCGTGGGTATTGAGCAGGCCGTAATACTCCGTCAGATAATGAATGGAATCCGCCACGGCAATGGTCATCAGGAACACCGGCAGGCTGGCGGTGACGATATTCACATCGATGCCGAACATGGCCATGAATCCCATGGTCCAGAGTGTGGACAGCGTGCACACCGTCATGGTCAGCACCACTGCCTGCAGGCGGCGGAAACTGATGAAAAGAATCAGACAGATTACTGTGGACACCAGCGGGAAAAACAGCATGTTGTCCTGCTGGATGATCTGCGCGATCTGGGCCGTGACCATCGGTGGGCCGGAAAAATGCAATTGCGCATCGCCGCCGTTTTCAGCCAACAGCTTTTCAATGGCAGCGTACACCGCCTGCATGTTGGGAGAGTCGTCTTCGGCGATATTCAGTTCCACCTGCATGTTGGTGGCCTTGCCATCCTGCGACACGATCACGCCCACCAGCAGCGGATTGGCCATGATGTGCTGTTGCAGTGCCTGCAGTCCGGCGTTGTCCGACGGAATCTGTTCGATCAGGGAATCGATCGCCAGATCGTCGCCGTCCACCCGGATGTCTTCCACGGTGAACAGGCTGCGCACGCGCTTCACGGGGCGCGCCCGCACGATGATGTCCTCGATTTTCTCCAGTTCCTGGGTTGTCAGGGTTTTCGCAGACTTGCCGTGCTGCACGAGCTGGCGCAGCGGCTCCACGTCTTCCAGCCCGATACCATTTTGCGCAACCGTGGCCACGATGGCCTGCGCTTCAGCGTCATCCCCGGCGATGCTGCGCAGGCGTTCCAGGTCGGTGTCGTCGGCGAAAGAGATCCGTTCCAGCTGCTGGGTCAGTTTCTGCACCAGTTCCAGATTGGCGGTGGTGAAAATGCCGTTCTTTTCATCCACCAGCGCCACGAAAGCCTGTTCTTCGGTGTTGGTGAAAATGCCTTTGATTTCCGATTCGGTGACGCGCACCGGATGGTCCGGCGAAATGAAATACGGCGTGGCGTTGATGCCGATGTTGACGAGAAACACGCTGAAGAAAATCGTGAAGCCGGCCAGCAGTCCCAGTACCAGATGACGATACTGGGTGACCCACACCAGATAGGTTTCCATGAAGGCTGCGGCATTGGGTTTGGGAAAGAAGCGGCCGGTGCGGGTGATGAAATCCCGGTATTCTGCGCCGAAACTCGACTGGCTCAGATTGCGTTCCTCACGGGCGGCGGTGTGATTCAGGATCAGTATCTGGTAGGTGAGCAGCAGCAACTGGAACCAGTGCGGTGCGATCATCAGCGCGGCGGTGTGGGCGATGATGAACGATGTGTAAAACGGATGCCGGATAAACCGGTAGGCGCCCCAGGTGACGATGGTGCGTGGCGCGTCATTGTCCTGGTGCCACAGGGCCAGCGGAATGCGGTGCGTGCCCATCGTCAGCGAGATCAGCGCGATGGAACCGCAGCTGAGCAGCACGCCCAGGGTTTTCATGCTGGCGTACATTTCGCTGTCCAGGGACAGGTTCGGCTCCAGATAGCCCCAGTACACTCCGAACAGGGAAACCGGCCACAGAAACAGCGGCAACCCGGTGATGAACCACATCAGGTTGAACGAGCCGTCCTTGCGGAAGAAAAACGCCGGGGTGGCGCCGATATATAAAAAGTTAAAGGTCAACAATATGACCGCAGACAATTCCACGCAGTACTCCTTCCCTATGATGATTAACCGTTATGCTTTCGAAGCCGAGAGTTGCTGTTGCACCAGCGGCGCTTTCACCTTGCCGGTGCGGGTTTTGGGCAGTTCATCCAGTTGCACGATGACCTGCACCGGCCGCTTGTAGGACGACAGTTCGCGACACAGGCGCTGCACTTCCTGTTCGCACAACGTTTGCAGATCCGCCAGATTTTTCGATTCCCGCAGCTGGGCCTGGGGCACGATCACCGCACTCACCTGTTCGGTGAGTTTGCCCGGCAAGGACGGATGCGGCACTTTCAGGCCCGTCACGCACAATTCCTGGAACAGCAGGCTGGCGGACAGCGCTTTCTCCACCTCTTCCGGATACACCTTCTTGCCGCCATCGAGCACGATCAGATTTTTCTTGCGGCCGGTGATGAACAGGTAACCATCGTCGCAGACATAGCCCAGATCGCCGGTGTGGAACCAGTCCTGCTGGTCGATTGCTTCGCGGGTGTAGGCGCGGTCGTTGAAATAGCCGTTCATGATGCAGGGGCCTTTAATCAGGATCTCGCCGATTTTTTCCCCCGGCGCCGCCTCGATGCGGAGGCTGCATCCCGGCATGGCACGACCCACCGAACCACGCTTGATCTGTCCCGGTGAATTCACCGCCGCCACCGGACTGGTTTCGGTGAGTCCGTAACCTTGCCAGGCATTGATGCCCAGGTTGTTGAAAAAAGTGAGCGTGGACGGATCGAGCGTGGCACCGCCCACGATCAGCGTGTTCAGTTTCGGCCCCAGTTCGCTGAGGATGAACCGGTTCAGAAAACGCCGCATCGGATTGGTTGGGACCAGGCTGGATGCCAGCTGCATGCCCTGCAGCACGGTTGCCCCGCGCGAGCCGAGTTTGGTGGTGAAGTTGCGCTCGATGCCCTTGCGGATCATGTCCATCAACAGCGGCACCACGATCATGTGGGTGATGCCGCGCTGTTTCAGCGCATCCTTGATTTCATTGGGCAGGATCGAATTCAGGTAATTGATGTGGGCGCCACTGGCGAACGCCGCCAGAAAACCGCAGGACAACTCCAGCAGATGGCTCAGCGGCAGGATCGACAGCAATGCATCGCCGGGCTTCACACCGAACAGGTCGCGCAGCGACTGCATCTGGTGGAACAGGTTGCGCACGCTGGTTTCCACCGCCTTGGGCTGGCCGGAGGTGGCCGAAGTGAAGGCGATCACGGCGGTGGAATTGGCGCTCAGGGAATGGGGACGAAAACTGGCGGGAGCGGCTTCGAAGGTGCCGATGGCGCGGCTGTCGCGCTGGTTGTCCAGATCCAGCAGCACCAGCGGGCCTTGCCATTGCGCCAGTTCTGCCGCCTGCTCCGCCACGCCCTGAAGCTTGGGCGACAGCATCAGCACGGCCGGCTGGGTGTGACGGATGAAGGTGGCCAGTTCCTGGGCGGTGGATTTTGCGTCCACCGGAATGGCCACAGCGCCGGCATTCATGATGCCGAAGAAGGCCAGCGGCCATTCGAGGCGGGATTCGGCAAAGATCATGCAGCGGGTATTGAGCCGTTTCTGCTCCAGCCAGTGGGCGATGGCATTGCTGCGGCGGGCACAGTCGCGGAAGTCGAGGCTGCGCCAGCGGCCGCCGCTACGGTCGGAAAAGGCCGGGTAGCGGCCGAATTCAAGGGAAGCGGCCTGCAGAAGATTCGCAAACGAAAATGATTTCAGTGAATCCGCAACAGGACTTTCCTTTTTGATACTGAAAATTGAACGATCCATGTCGTTGTCCGCCCAAAAAGTGATCAATAGAAGAAAGTAGACTGTACAAGGATATCCATTCTTGGGTAACGGGACTTGTGCATATTCATGAGTGATTTGTTAGCCATTGTAACGGAGCCGAATTTCATGATGCAGACACAATGTTTTGTTTAGGCTGGTATTTGTAGCGTTTTTTTACTGTTAATTGACTGTCGGTCGGGAAATGACGACCATTGCCGGGCGTATCACCGCTGGATACATCTGCACATAGTGTTTCCAGATCAGATCAAAAAATGATCTAATATTGGAAATTGCACTATTCTTAACCAATCGGGTTCGATTTTGTTCGTTTGAAGTGCTTGATCGGCGATGGGCGAAAGCGGTCACTGACGTAAAAAGGACGTAGTTCATGAAGGACATCTATTTGAATTTCCCCGCTTTCCGGCTGGGCAGCCAGCGTCGTACCCTGGCAGAAGCGGAGGCCGCCAATGGTCTGTTCTCGGCTGCCAGTGCCCTGGAAGACGCCGGCTTTGGCACCCACCATGTCTGCCCCGAGGGCGAAAGTGCCTACGATCTGGCGCGGGGTGCCCTGGATGACATGCTCACCACCTACCCGGAAACCCGGGACCTGCTGCCCAAAATTGATCTGATCCTGTATGTCACCTGCCTGCCCCTGAACGGCAACAACGGCGATGTGCACCAGTTTGAGAGCAGCCGCGACGTCAAACACCTGATGGATTTTCCTGCCAGCCGCCTGCAGGCGGATTTTGGCATGGACAACGCCTATGTCATGGGCATCAACCAGCAGGCCTGCACCGGCATGCTCGGTTCGATCCGCGTGGCCAGCGCCATGCTGGAGGCGGAACCGGACATGCAGCACATCCTCTGCATCACGGCCGACCGCTTTCCCGCCGGTGCTGCCTATGAGCAGGCCTACAACCTGATCTCCGACGGCGGTGCCGCCTGTATCGTCAGTCGTGAGGCGCGGGGTTACCGCTTCCTGGGCGCCCACCACATTACCAACGGCGCCATGGCCACGGCCAACGACGAAGAAACCGCCGGCTTTTATTTCAGCTACAGCCACCGCATGATCACCGAGCTGTGCCGCAAGGCCGGCATCACCCCGGCGGATGTGCAGTGGATCGTGCCCCAGAACACCAACCGCAAGGCGTGGCGCATTCTGTCCAGCGTGCTGCGCTTCGATTTCCAACGCATTTTGATGCCCACCATCGGTACTGCCGGCCACTGCATATCCGGCGACAACATCATCAATCTGAAAACCGTACAGGCCGAAGGCCGGATCCAGCCCGGCGACAAAATCCTGCTGCCGATGGCGGGATTCGGTTTGAACTGGTCCTGCATTCTGCTGGAAAAGGTAGCTGACTGATGGAACGCCTCGCCAAAATCGCACGGAAGCTGAGTGATGCTTCCGTCAAACGCTATAACAGCCCTTACGAGGAATTCCAGTGGCCGGACGCCCTGAGTCTGGACCAATGGTATTTCTCGCCGGAACTGATTTCCATTTATGGCCTGGAGGAATTTGCTGCGCTGGACGAGGCGCAGCAGAAAAAACTGGCATTCTGGGAAACGGTGAATTTTTTCGGCCTGAACATTCACGGCGAGAAAGCGCTGATCGGCGGCCTGGCCGAGCACCTGTACTACATGGACTGGTCGCCGGAACTGTCGGAATACCTGCACCATTTTTTGGATGAAGAAAACAAGCACATGACCGTGTTCGGTACCTTCTGCCACCGCTACGGCAAAAAGGTATATCCGGACAAGAAACTGGGATTTCCGCGCAAGTATGAAAAAGGCGAAGCGGACTTTCTGTTTTTCGCCAAGGTGGTGATCTTCGAGGAACTGGTGGATCACTACAATCTGGCGATGGGCAGGGATGAGCGTCTGCATCCGCTGGCACAGCATATCAATCAGTATCACCACAACGACGAATCCCGTCACCTGGCGTTTGGTCGCGAGCTGTCGAAAAAGCTGTTCGAGCAGTGGGCGCCCACCTGGAAGCCGGAGACGGTGGCAGGGGTGCAGTCGTACCTTGCCAATTACATGGTGTCCACCTGGCGGGAGTACTACAACCCGGCGGTGTACGCAGATGCGGGCCTGGACAATGGCTACGCGCTGTACCAGAAAGCCTGGGACGCGCCGGTGTGTCGCGCGCACCGTCAGGCGGTATCTAAAAGCTGCATCGATTTTTTCCTGGAAAACCGCATGATGACCGAGGCGCCTGCTGTATGAGTAGCACCGTAAAAAACCGGATTCGCGACTGGATTCTGGCCAAAAACCCGCAGGTGGATGCTGCCGCGCTGCAGGATGACACCGCATTGCTGGAACAGAAAATCCTGACTTCGATCCAGATCATGGATCTGATCCTGTTTCTGGAGCATCTGCAGGAGCGTCCGCTGGATATCGATCAGGTGCAGCCGGAGAATTTCCATTCCGTGAATACCATCTGCGCCGCATTTTTTGCCGAGGCGGTGTGAGATGACGTCAGAACGGATTCTGGTAACCGGCGCCGACGGCTATATCGGCGGCATGGTCTGCGATCGCCTGCTGGCCCATACGGATGCGCAATTGCTGCTGTGGGTGCGGTCGAACGACGCCGAGGAATTCACGCGCAAGCAGTCGCAGCTGGAGCAGAAATACGC
>JBMOPR010000717.1:0-7291 GCA_049323075.1 Pseudomonadota bacterium | reverse complement strand
AAGGTGGCGAGTGTCTGAGCGCGTAGCGCGAGTTGCGCCACCGCCGGTCAATTCGAGAAGCGCAGGGAAGCCGAAGGCCAAGTGTCATGCCCGGAAAACGGTACCCGCTCCACAACCAATCCGCACAGAAACCAAGGATTCCCCCATGACCCGAATCGGAACCCCCCTGACCTCCACCGCCACCCGCGTCCTGCTGTGCGGCTCCGGCGAGCTGGGCAAGGAAGTCGTGATCGAACTGCAGCGACTGGGCTGCGAAGTCATCGCGGTTGACCGCTATCCCAATGCGCCTGCCATGCAGGTGGCCCACCGCAGCCACGTCATCTCCATGCTGGACGGCGCCGCCCTGCGCGCGGTGATCGAAGCAGAAAAGCCGCACTATATCGTGCCGGAAATCGAAGCCATCGCCACCGACACCCTGCTGGAACTGGAACGCGAAGGCTACACCGTCGTGCCCACCGCCCGCGCCGCCAGACTGACGATGAATCGTGAAGGCATCCGCCGGCTGGCGGCAGAAGAACTGGGTCTGAAAACCTCGCCCTACCGTTTTGCTTCCACCCACACCGAATACCTCGAAGCCGTCGCCGCAATCGGGTTGCCCTGCGTGGTGAAACCCATCATGAGTTCCTCCGGCAAGGGCCAGAGCACCGTCAAAACCCAGGCCGACATCGAACACGCCTGGCACTACGCCCAGGAAGGTGGCCGCGCCGGCGCCGGCAAGGTCATCATCGAAGGCTTCATCGAATTCGATTTCGAAATCACACTGCTCACCGTGCGTCACGCTGGCGGCACCACCTTCTGCGAAGCCATTGGTCACCGCCAGGAAAAAGGCGACTACCGCGAATCCTGGCAACCGCAAGCCATGAGCGCCAGCGCGCTGAAACAGGCTCGCGATATCGCCGCCAGGATCACCGATTCCCTCGGCGGACGCGGCATTTTCGGCGTGGAACTGTTTGTCGCCGGCGACGAGGTGATTTTCAGCGAAGTGTCACCCCGTCCCCACGACACCGGCCTGGTCACGCTCATCTCGCAGGATCTGTCGGAATTCGCGCTGCACGCCCGCGCCATCCTCGGCCTGCCGATTCCGTCCATCCGCCAGCTGGGTCCGGCTGCGTCCGCCGTGATTCTGGTGGAAGGGGAATCGGAACAGGTGTCGTTCGGCAATCTGAATGCCGCGCTGGCGGAACCGGATACGCAGTTGCGCCTGTTCGGCAAACCGGAAGTGAAAGGCAGCCGGCGCATGGGCGTAGGTCTGGCGCTGGCGGATACCGTTGACGCCGCCGTGCAGAAAGCGCTGCGGGTGGCGAATGCGGTGGATGTGAAACTCTGAGGCGACACCGAATAGCCGGGAGCGTGAGGCAGGCATTTTCTCGCAGAGAATGTCCTGACGGGAATTTCTTGAAAGGAAACTTCCTGAAAGGGAGCACGATTTGAATCGGACGGCACCAGGAGCACACATGACAAAAACACGGGGAATCCTGCTGCTGACAGTGGTGTGTGCCGGCCTGTTGGCCTGCGCCCGCGACCTGCCTGCCGACTGGCACAGCCTGCGGCGGTTGCTGCAGGCTGAAACGCTATCGCAGCCGGTCTCGCCGCCGCTCACCGTTCAGTTTCTCGGTGCCGGCGGCATCTACCTGCACTACCGTGACCAAAGCCTGCTGGGCGATCCCTTTTTCTCCAATCCGCCGATTTCCCAGTGGATAACGTTGCGCAATCTCAAGTCGCGGCCGGACGTCATCGACGCTCACCTGCCGCCGCTGGATCAGGTGCAGGGCATCCTGGTGGGACACGGCCATTTCGATCACGCCATGGATGTGCCCTACATTGCGCAGAAGCTGCCGGCCAGCGTGAAAGTCTATGGCAGCGACAGCACCCGCAACCTGCTGGCGCCGGAACTGCCGCTGGAACGGCTGGTAGGGCTGGACGGGAAAATGGCGCAGCAGCAGGCTGGCGGTGAATGGATTTACCTGACGTCCACCCTGCGCATCCTGCCGATTTATTCCGAGCACGCGCCGCATTTTGGCGAGACCATCGTGGCGTCCGGCAACATCCAGCACCCATTGCAAGAGCGGGCAGGGGATGCGCTGGACTGGAAGGCCGGGGTCAATCTCAACTACGTCATCGATTTTCTTGAACCTGGCACCGGTGGCGCAGCAACAAGCGTGGCCTACCGGCTTTTTTACCAGTCCTCCTCCAGCAGTGCGCCCATCGGTTTTCCGCCCCAGTGGTTACTGGAAGACGGCGTACCGTTCGATCTGGCTCTGGTCTGCGCCGCCAATTACAGCCACGTGAAGGATTATCCCCAGGGCCTGCTGGCGTATATCAAACCGCGCGAAGTCCTGTTGATCCACTGGGAAATATTCTGGGACGACTACAGCACCACAACCGCCAGCCCGATGCCGGGAATGGATTTTGCCGATCTGGAACAGCGTATCCGTTCGGTGCTGGGCAAGGACGTGCCGGTGCGGGTGCCGAACCGGGGCAGTTCGTTCGAACTGGGAGGACGGTCATGAAAAACGGGTTGAAACTGGGAATCGCACTGGGCAGTGGTTCGGCGCGGGGTTGGTCCCACATTGGTGTGTTGCGGGCGCTGAAGCGTTACGGTATTGAGCCGGACATCGTCGCGGGCACCAGTATCGGCGCGCTGGTCGGTGCCTGCTATGCCGGCGGCACGCTGGATGAGCTGGAACGCTGGGTCACCAGCCTGGGCTGGCGGGATGTGGTGAGCCTGCTGGACCTGAAGCTCGGCGGTGGCCTGATCGAAGGCCGCAAGGTGTTCCAGTTCTTCGAGCAGCACATGTCGGAGCTTACCTTCGAGCAACTGCAGAAACCCTTCGCTGCCGTCGCCACCGATCTGGAAACCGGTCGCGAAATCTGGCTGCAGCATGGCCACCTGGCAGAGGCCGTGCGGGCGTCCCTGTCGATTCCCGGCCTGTTCCGGCCCTATCGTTCCCAGGCCGGACGCATCCTGGTGGACGGAGGGCTGGTGAATCCGGTGCCGGTCGCCCTGTGCCGCGCCATGGGTGCCGATCTGGTGATTGCGGTCAACCTCAACAGCGAAATTGTCGGCAAGCACCTGCGCAATTCCCGCAAGGCCAGTACTGAGTTCCAGCCGCAGAATGGCAGTGCGGACGGTGATGAATCCGACAAGCCAGCGGCCCCTGCCGATGCTGTCCGCAGCGGTGAGTCCGATTTCATGCGCCGCCTCACGCAGCTGTTTGCTGATGAAGGCAGCGACAATGTGAGCAGCAGCGCAGGCAGTAATGGTGGCAGCAACGACCGTAACCAGCCCATGCCGGGCCTGATGGAAGTGATCGCATCGTCCATCAACATCATGCAGGACCGCGTCACCCGCAGCCGCATGGCCGGTGACCCGCCGGATCTGGTGTTGACTCCCCGGCTGTCGCATCTGGGCCTGATGGAATTCTACCGAGCTGCTGAAGCCATTGCCGCCGGCGAGCAGACTGTTGAGCACGCGTTGCCGGCCCTGCGTACCCTGCTGGGGCTGGACGAAACCTGAGCCGATTGTTGGAGAGGTTTCTTAACAGGCGGGGCCCGTGCCCACTATACTAAGCGGCAGTCATTCAATCCTGCCTTCAACGTCTGGGAGTCATCGAGGGACATGCTGAAGTTACAGTTCAAGGATCAGCGCCAACCGGCCGTTTGGCTGGTGGAATCCGTCACGAACATCGGTTCGGGCGCGAAAAACCAGATCGTGATCAACGAATCAGGCGTCGAGGAACTACATGCCCGCATCAGCAAGCAGGGTGACGCGCTGTACCTGTCGGACAACGGTACCCTGGGTGGCACCTTCGTCAATGGCAACAAGATCAGCCAGAATTTCCAGTTGCGTGCCGGTGACCGCATCCGCATTGCCAAGGTGGAACTGGACATTATTGATCCCAAGTCTGGCGCGGCCAAGCAGCCGGTAGCGGCGACCGCACCCCGCGCCGACTGGAGCATCATGGCCATCACGGGCGAACTCAAGGGCAAGAGCATTCCGATCCGGGGTTCGCTGGTATTTGGACGCTCCACCACCTGCGACATCGTCATCAACGACGCTCACATGTCACGCCGGCACGCCGAGATCAGCCTCAAGGATGGCGTACTGCGACTGGTGGACCTGAAATCTTCCAACGGCACCTGCGTTAACGGCAAGAATATCGGTGAGCAGATTCTGAAGCCCGGCGATCGCATCGGCTTTGATCAGGTCACCTTCCTCGTGGCCGGCCCGGCCAGCGCGACTCTCGATGTTCCAGCTGAGGATGCCGACGACATCACCGTGTTCCGTGCCGCGGAAATTCCGCGCCGGCCGCCCCAACCGGCAGCGAAGCCTGCTGCAGCGGCGACACCGACGCCATCCCCGGCGATGGACGCCCGCGTCAGCGCCGCACCGGCCACCAGCAAGCTGCCGTTGATCATCATTGGAGCGCTGGTATTGCTGATCGCGGCCGGCGTCGCCGGTTTCATGCTGTCGGGCTAGTGACGTTCGGGCTGGCGCCTTATTTCTTCGCGCTAGCGGCTTTGCTTTTCTTGCGTGGCGGCCGGGTGTTGATCACCCGCGCCGTCTTCACCAGATTGTCCTTGATATGGATTGTCTCGATCAGATAGGCCCCAATCTTCACGCACAGGTTGTGCTCCGGAATATGCTCCAGGTGTTCGGTGATCAGCCCGTTCAGTGTTTTAGGTCCTTTTGACGGCAGATGCCATTTCAGCGCCTTGTTGATGTCGCGGATCGTGGCCAGGCCGTCGATGATGTAGGAGCCATCCTCCTGCGGATGAATGTCCTGACTGCTGGTCGCCGCAAAATCCGTGGTGAACTCGCCGACGATCTCTTCCAGAATGTCTTCCAGCGTCACGATCCCCTGCACGTCGCCGTACTCGTCCACCACGAAGCCCAGCCGGCGCTTGGCTTTCTGGAAATTCATCAGCTGGGTGTTCAGCGGCGTTCCTTCCGGCACGAAGTAGGGCTCCACCGCCTGCTGCAGGATTTTCGCCTTGTTCAGTTCGTCGTCCATCAGCAGCCGGCTGATCTTGCGCAGGTGCAGTACGCCCACCGGTGCATTCAGGTCGGATTTGTATACCGGCAAGCGTGTGTGCTGGGCTGAACGCAGAAATTTGATGATCTCATCGATGTCCTCCTCCAGATCGATGCCCATCACTTCATGCTTGGGAATCATGATGTCATCGACAGTGACATCCTCCAGATCCAGAATGCTCAGCAACATGGATTTGTGACGCTTTGGCAGAATGGCGCCGGACTCATTCACCAAAGTGCGCAGCTCCTCGCGGCTGAGGTGATCGGAGCCGGCTTCCTCCGGCGTCACACCAATGGCGCGCAGCAGGCCGTTGCACACGGTATTCATCAGCCACACCAGCGGATACAGCAGCGTCATCAGCGGCTTCAGCGCATACACCGCCACGAACGCCACTTTCTCGGGTCGCAGGGCCGCCAGCGTTTTGGGTGTGACTTCGCCCACCACCAGCACGGCCAGTGTCAGCACGGCGCTGGCCAGCGCAATGCTGTTCTCACCCCACAGGCGGATAGCGATGATGGTGGCGATGGACGCGGCGAAAGTATTCACGAAGTTGTTGCCGATCAGGATCATGCCGATCAACCGGTCGGGGCGGGCCAGCAGTTCTTCGGCCAGTGCGGCGCCGCGCTGCTTTTTCTTCACCAGATGACGCAGACGGTACCGGTTGAGTGACAGCATGCCGGTTTCGGAACTGGAGAAGAACGCCGACATCGTCAGCAGGATGGCCAGCGCGGTCCAGAGAAAGGAGAGGGGAATCTCATGCACGGCGGCGCGACCTGTTCATACCCGCTGCAGCACCACTTCCAGCACAAATTTGGAACCGAAGTACGCCAGTGTCAGCAACAGGAAACCGGCCAGGGTCCAGCGCACCGCCACCATGCCGCGCCAGCCCCACAGATGGCGGCCCACGATCATCATCCACAGCACCAGCCAGGCGCCCAGCGCGAACACGGTCTTGTGCAGCAGGTGCTGGGCGAAAAAATCCTCCACGAACAGCAGGCCGCTGCCGATGGCGGCGGTGAGCAGCAACAGCCCGATCGAGATCAGGTCGAACAGGGTGTTTTCCATCGTCTGCAACGGCGGCAGCAGATGCAGGATGTCGTGGATATGGCGGTGCTTGAGCTGGTAATTCTGGATCGACAGCAGCATCGCCTGCGACAGGGCCAGCGCAATCACGCTGTAGGCCACCACCGACAGCAGGATGTGCGCCACCATGCCGCCATTCAGGTCGATATGCGGGCTCACCCGGTCATGCATGAACAGGTTCAGCAGCACGCCGATACAGGCGGCGGGATAGGCCGGTGCCAGCAGGGATTGAATATCGCGGAACAGGGTGATCAGGGTGCCACAGGCGGCGAGCACGAAACCGAACAGGGAAATTACATTGATCAGGCCGAATTCAATGCCGTCGTGACGAAACAGCGCGGCATTCAGATTGAAGGCATGGGCCGCCAGACCCAGCACCGCAACGCCCAGCAGAAATGGCCGGTTGAGCGGAGTGTTGGTCTTCAGACTGCGAACCAGCAGGAAGGCGGCGAAACCATAACAGAGACAGGCGAAAATTCCTGCTGCAATCGCCGGAGTCATGGCGCTGGTGGGCTCCTTACTGGATTCGGGGAAGGACAAGTGTCGCACAAGGCTGTCAATAAGGAAACGGCCTGCGCTATACTTCCGCGCTCGATAACAATACCCACGAAGATGCCCCCATGTTTGACACACTGACCGAACGCCTCAGTAACAGCCTGCGCAGCGTCACCGGCAAAGCCCGTCTCACCGAAGACAACATCAAGGACACCCTGCGCGAAGTGCGCATGGCCCTGCTGGAAGCGGATGTGGCACTGCCGGTCGTGAAGGACTTTATCGACAAGGTGAAAGAGCGGGCCATTGGTCAGGAAGTCATGAAGAGCCTGAGCCCCGGCCAGGTCTTCATCAAGATTGTCAACGAAGAGCTCGTCCACATGATGGGCGACGCCAACGACGCCCTCAAGCTCAACACCCAGCCGCCCGCCATTATCCTGATGGCCGGCCTGCAGGGTGCCGGTAAAACCACCACCGTGGGCAAGCTGGCCAAATTCCTGAAAGAGCGGCACAAGAAAACCGTGCTGGTCACCAGCGCCGACGTTTACCGTCCTGCCGCGATCAAGCAGCTGGAAACCCTGGCCCACGATATCGGCGTGAAGTTCCACCCCAGCAGTGCTGACCAGAATCCCATCGACATCGCCCGCGCCGCTATCGCTGACGCCAAAAAGCAGTTTGCC
>JBMOPR010000716.1:0-7295 GCA_049323075.1 Pseudomonadota bacterium | reverse complement strand
AGGTCAGCACCATGTGCGGCTGATTCTGCTTCAACGCCTTCACATAGGTGATCCGCATGCTGTCGGCCGGCACCCCCAGCTGGCGCAGGGTAAAATACTTGGCGATGGCAAAGTCCTCGCAATCGCCGCCGTTGCTGCCCAGGGTTTCGAACGGAGTGGCCCAGTAATCTTCCTGCTTCCAGTGGTTCCGGTCAGTGTCGAAGGTCAATGCGTTGAAGAAATCATTCACTGCCCGCAGCTTTTCCGGTGTGTCGGCATAGGTGTGATTCCACACCAGCGACTCCCAGCGCTCCACCCGCGCCAGCCCCTCCGCACCGTAACGGTCCCGCACCTGGTCCTTGATCTCCAGCGGCAACACCCCGGCCAGCGCCGGCAGCGCCCAGAGCAGACCAGAAAACAATACCCAGAACGCCCTGCGGGCGACCACCTCAAACACACCAGATCCAGCAAACAGAAACCTTTTGGTAACTATAGCAGTGGAAACTTCCGTCACCGGGACGGGTACCGGTCACTCCCGGGACATGACCGGGTTCACAATCCCGGCGGCGGCTTTGGCAACCTGAACTCTGTCCCCCCGCCTTCGTCTAACGTTAAACTGTCCGCCCCTCATCCAATTTGGGACCACCATGCCCCCGATCGCCGCGCCCCTGCTATCCCGAGTCCTGCTGCTCATCTGCCTGCTGATGCTGTCATTTCTAGTCCGGGCGGAAGGCGACGACGAATTCCTGCCCGTGGGCGAAGCATTCAAGGTCAGCGCGGACGTCGAGGGCAACCAGATCCACTACACCTGGGTGATCGCCGACGGCTATTACCTGTACAAGCACCGTTTCAGCTTCGCGCCGTCCATGAACGAGGCCGGCGAAACCAGCGTCGGCGCCGTGGGCGAACCCCGCTTCGAGCAGGAAGGGGAATGGAAGGACGATCCGATCTTCGGCCGCGTACTGGTATTCCACAACAAAGTGGATGTGCGGGTTCCCGTCACGGCAACCGATGGTGGCTTCATCGAAGTGGCGGCCGGCTACCAGGGCTGTGCGGAGAAAGGGCTGTGCTACATCCCCCAGACCTTTACCAACATGTACCAGGTGGACCCGGCGGCCATTGCGGCAGCAGGGACTGACACCATCAAAAGTCCAGATCTGGACGCACTGAAGGAACCGGCTGCACAGACCCAGGGTGCGACTAGTCCAGATATGGACACTGCCAAGTCGGCAGCCAAACCCGCTTCCATGGCGAAAAATACAGATGTGGACACCGATGACGCCCTCAGCCTGGAGCGCTTCCTGTCCAGCAACGGCTTTTTCACCATCATCGGCCTGTTCTTTCTGATCGGGATCGGCCTTACGTTTACTCCCTGCGTGTTGCCAATGGTGCCGATTCTCAGCAGCATCATCGTCGGTCAGGGCAAAGAACTGTCCCGCCCCCGCGCCGCCCTGCTGTCGTCCATATATGTACTGGGCATGGCCACCACCTATGCCGTGGCCGGGGTGATTGCCGGGCTCAGCGGGCAGAACCTGACAGTGGCCATGCAGAACCCCACCGTACTGTTCAGCTTTGCCGCGCTGTTCGCCTTGTTGTCGCTGTCGATGTTCGGCTTTTACGAACTGCAACTGCCGGCCTTTGTGCGCGACCGTCTGAATGCGGTGAGCCAGAAACAGCAAGGCGGTACCTATGCCGGCGTGGCGGTGATCGGCGTGCTATCGGCGCTGATCGTGTCACCCTGCGTGTCGGCACCGCTGGCGGGCGCGCTGCTGTACCTGGGCAAGACCGGTGACTGGCAACTGGGCGGCGCCTCGTTGCTGGCGCTGGGACTGGGCATGGGCGTGCCGCTGATCGCGGTCGGCGTCACCGGTGCCAACGTGCTGCCCAAGGCCGGCGGCTGGATGGACAACGTCAAAGCCCTGTTCGGCGTGATGCTGCTGGCAGTGGCCCTGTGGCTGATCAAGCATCTGGTACCGGCAACCGTACTGGGCATCGGCTGGGGTCTGCTGGCGATCCTGACGGGGCTGTATCTGGGCGCGTTCGATTCAATCCCGTCCACCAAAGGCAAGCTGTTCAAGGGTATTGGCATTGCCGCCCTGATCGCCGGCGCCGTGCTGATCTACAACGCCCTGGCAGCCCCCTCCTCGACGTCAGCAAACCCGGTAGTGGAAGCCAGCACCCCCTTCCAGCGCATCCGCACCGCCGCGCAGCTGGACGAGCAGCTGGCCATGGCCGCCTCCGCCAATCAACCCGTGATGCTCGACTTCTACGCCGACTGGTGCACCGCCTGTATCGAGATGGAACACGAGAATTTCACCCAGCCCGACGTGCAGGCCCTGCTGCGCAACCACACCTGGCTGCAACTGGACCTGACCAACAACCCCGAAGACCAGGCCCTGCTGTCCCGTTTCGGCATCCCCGGCCCCCCGGCTATTCTGTTCTTTGGCCCGAATGGCCAAGAAATCAGTGCCGCGCGGATATATGCTTACAAATCACGCCCCCAGTTCACTTCCCACCTGAAACAGCACGGCATCGCCATCGCTGACTGATTGTCCTGCCAGCAAACAGCGGTAATAATTGGCAAGATCTTCGGCAATCTTGCTGGAAACCCTCTGCTAACTTGTAAACAAATGTAAGATCGGAAACAAAGCACAGGATCACCCGCCAAGCCTGTGTTTATAATCCGGCTCTCGACACCCCACACATCAATACGGAATCCACCATGGCACACCTGCTGGTACTCAACGGGCCCAACCTGAATCTGCTGGGCAAGCGGGAACCGGGCCACTACGGCACCCAGACGCTGGAGCAGATCCATCAGCGCCTGCAGCAGCTGGCCGCCGCACAGGGTCACCAGTGCGACTGCTTCCAGAGCAATCGTGAATATGAGCTGATCGAACGTATTCATGCCGCCGGCGAACAGGGCGTGCAGTTCATCATCATCAATCCGGCAGCCTTCACCCACACCAGTGTCGCCCTGCGCGATGCCCTGCTGGGCGTAAAGATTCCGTTCATTGAAGTGCATCTGTCCAATGTCCACGCCCGCGAGGCATTCCGTCACCACTCCTATTTTTCCGATGTGGCGGTGGGCGTGATCGCAGGCCTGGGCGCACAAGGTTACGAACTGGCGCTGCAGGCCGCCATTGCCCGCCTGCACAGCTGAAGCAACGGCTGACACACAAAAAAAACACCAACTTGAACTGAAAAGAGAAGAAGTTGCATGGACATTCGCAAAGTCAAAAAACTGATTGAACTGCTCGAAGAATCCGGTATCGACGAAATCGAGATCAAAGAGGGCGAGGAATCCGTCCGCATCAGCCGCAACCGCTATGCGCCGGCCCCCATCCAGTATGCCGCTGCTCCTGCGCCCGCCCCGGCGCCGGCTGCAGTCGCGCCTGCCGCTGCACCAGCCGCTCCTGCAGCACCGGCCGCTCCTGCGGGCCACCAGGTGAAGTCGCCCATGGTGGGCACCTTCTACCGCTCCGCCGCGCCAGGCTCCAAACCGTTTGTGGAAGTGGGTCAGAGCATCAAGGCCGGCGAAACACTGTGCATCGTCGAAGCCATGAAGATGATGAACCAGATCGAATCCGACAAATCCGGCACCGTCACCGCCATCCTGGTGAACAATGCCGATGCCGTGGAATTCGACCAACCGCTGTTCGTCATCAGCTAACCAAAAGGCTCACACCATGCTGGAAAAAGTGCTGATCGCCAATCGTGGCGAAATCGCCTTGCGGGTGCTGCGTGCCTGCAAGGAGCTGGGCATCAAGACAGTCGCGGTCTACTCCACCGCCGACAAGGACCTGATGCACATCAAGCTGGCGGATGAAGCCGTCTGCATCGGACCTCCGTCCGCCTCGGAAAGCTACCTCAACATTCCCGCCATCATCAGCGCCGCCGAAATCACGGGCGCCAATGGCATTCACCCCGGCTACGGCTTCCTGGCAGAAAATGCCGACTTTGCCGAGCGAGTCACCGACAGCGGCTTCACCTTCATCGGCCCGCTGGCGGATACCATTCGCCTGATGGGCAACAAGGTCTCCGCCAAGAACGCCATGAAGCAGTCCGGCGTACCCTGCGTGCCCGGCTCCGACGGTCCTCTCACCGACGACAACAACGAAGTGCTGCAAATGGGGCGCGAAGTCGGCTTCCCGGTGATCATCAAGGCCGCCGCCGGCGGTGGTGGTCGCGGCATGCGCGTGGTGCATCACGAGAAGGACCTGATCAAGGCCGTCGCGCTCACCCGCGCCGAAGCGCGCGCCGCGTTCGGTGACGAAACCGTCTACATGGAAAAATTCCTCACCACTCCGCGCCACGTGGAAATCCAGGTGTTGGCAGACGGCCAGGGCAACGCCATCTACCTGGGTGACCGCGACTGCTCCCTGCAGCGCCGCCACCAGAAAGTGGTGGAAGAAGCCCCCGCCCCCGGCATTCCCGACCAGTTGCGCCAGGAAGTGGGCGAGCGCTGTGCCCGCGCCTGTCGTGAAATCGGCTACCGCGGCGCCGGCACTTTCGAGTTCCTGTATGAGAAAGAGCGCTTCTACTTCATCGAGATGAACACCCGCGTGCAGGTGGAGCACCCGGTCACCGAAATGGTCACCGGCATCGACATCATCAAGGAACAGCTGCTGATCGCCTCCGGCCAGCCACTGCGCATCAAGCAGGAAGACGTGAAAATCAAGGGTCACGCCATGGAATGCCGGATCAACGCCGAAAACCCGAAAACGTTCATCCCCAGCCCCGGCACCATCCAGCGCTGGCATTCGCCGGGCGGCCTGGGCGTACGCATGGACACCCACGTGTACAGCGGGTATAAAGTGCCCCCCAACTACGACTCCCTGATCGGCAAGCTGATCACCTGGGGCGATTCCCGCGCCGTGGCCATGCAACGCATGCGCAACGCACTGGATGAAATCCTGGTGGAAGGCATCAACACCAACATCGCGCTGCACAAAGACGTCATCATGCGCGACAGCGGTTTCAACAAGGGCGGCGTGGATATCCATTACCTGGAAAAGATTCTGGGTATGCACTGACAGGAAACACCCGCACCATGCCCTGGATCCAAGTCAAACTGCAAAGCACAGGCAAGCGCAGCGAACAGATTGAAGACCTGCTGCTGGAACTGGGTGCTGTCTCGGTCACTCTCGAAGACAGCGCCGACCAGCCCCTGTTTGAACCGCCGCCGGGTGCCACGCCGATGTGGGACGAGATCACCTACACCGGCCTGTTTGACGCATCCGCTGACATGGATCTGGTGGAAATGGCCCTGCGCAACGAACTGGGGGCCGATCTGCCATTGCGGGTGGAAGCGCTGGAAGACAAGAACTGGGAACGGGAATGGATGAAGAACTACAAACCCATTCCCTTCGGAAAACGGTTGTGGGTTTGTCCCAGCTGGCTCACCCCGCCGGACCCGAATGCCATCAACATGCTGCTCGATCCCGGCCTCGCCTTCGGCACCGGCACCCACCCCACCACCGCCATGTGCCTGCAATGGCTCGACGGCCATGACGTCGCCGGCAGGACCGCAATCGATTTCGGCTGCGGCTCCGGCATCCTTGCCATCGCTGCCGCGCTGCTGGGGGCGACAAAAATCTACTGCGTCGACAACGATCCCCAGGCCCTGCTCGCCACCCGCGAGAACGCCGAGCGCAACCACGTGCGCGACCGCCTCGAAATTCTCACCCCGGAACAACTGCACAGCAACATCCAGGTCGACGTCATGCTGGCCAACATCCTCGCCGGCCCGCTGGTAGCCCTGTCTGCCAAGCTCGCCGGCCATACCAAACCCGGCGGCAGCATCGTGCTGTCCGGCATCCTGGCGGAGCAGGCCGACTCAGTGCGCGACGCCTACCTGCCCTGGTTCGACATGGATGCACCTACCCGGACCGAAGACTGGATTCGCCTGAGCGGACACAAGCGCAGTTGACCGCGGTCAGCACGGCCGCAGTCGCCATCAAAACCGTCAACGGTTCACGAACGGCACCTCGAGCTCCGCAATTTCCCGCCGCTTTCCGGCAAAGCTGCAATAATTGATAAAACCGGGCGCGCTTCACTCCCGCTGCGCGCAATCGGTGTACAATCAAAATGATACCCGACGCCCGCCACCGGCTTCGAAGCTGGGCGTCCCGCGACGAAAACAAGGACAGGCGCAGCTATCAATGACCGAAACCCTGCTAACCAAGTGCCCCCACTGCAGCACCACCTTCCGGCTCACCCAGGCACAGCTGGAGATTGCTGGAGGCGCGGTTCGCTGCGGCGCCTGCTACCAGGTCTTTCACGCCTCCGAACACATCGTCAAAACCGCCGTGGTGGAGGAAATCCGCACCCCGCCGGCCCCACGTCCCGACCCGGTGCAGGAAGCCTTCGTCATGGAGGACGACACCGGCCTAGACCCCTACGATTCGGCTGACCTGAACCTGGACGCCGGCGAAGACGCAGACCTGTTCAGCGAGGATTACCGCGCCTCTCTCGACACCGAAACCGGCACCGACGAATTCGGCTATCCGCAATCCGGCACAACGGGAAAAAAGAAAAAAGGCAGCGATGAATCCTGGGCCGAGGAATTGCTCAAGGAACTGGGCGAGGGCGAGGCCGCGGACGACGACCTGATCCATGACGACGCCCCCGCCAGCAAAAAAAGAACGGGCTCCATCTCCAGCGCCGACAACGCCTTCAGCCTGGACGATGACGATATCGCGCCCAAGCCGGGCAAACCCAAAAAGAAACGCACCGGCGATGACCTCAGCGACACCTTCAAAACCCTGGGCCTGTTTGGCAGCGACGACCCCTTCGCCATCAGCGAACTGGAAGAAAAGGAACTGGGTGCCGGCGCCACCAGTGACGACGAGTCCTGGGCCAAGGCCATGCTGGATGAGCTGGAGGAAGATGAAAAACCGGCGAAGAAAGACAGCGGACTGTCGATCCTGATGGACGAGCCGGAAAAAGAGGAAGACAAGAACCCCTTCGCCGCCCGCGAACTGGCCCGCAGCCGACGCGAAGCAGTGGAGCGGGCGAAGGCCGAACGTCTGCGCCAGCCCAAGGTCAAGCCCAAGGAAAAGTCTGAAGTCAAAAACCTGCGCAACGAGGATACCGAAGACTTCTTCCGCATGCTGGACAATCCCGATGCGGCTTCTCCGCTGATGGACGCTCCCCTCGAGCCGGCCGCCAAACTGGAAATCGCGGACGAGCTGGAGCAGAAAGAGCCGGAAGAAGAAATCACACCGATGAAGCTGTTCCAGGACAGCGACGACGTCATCAACCGGCAGGTGCGCCTCAGCACCCTGCAGTTTGGCGAGGATGAGCCATCGCGC
>JBMOPR010000715.1:0-7297 GCA_049323075.1 Pseudomonadota bacterium | reverse complement strand
AATGGAGCCGATGGAGATCATGGCCACCCAGCCCAGCGCGCCGGAGTGCACGTGGCCGATGGTCCAGTCGGTATAGTGGGACAGTGCGTTCACGGTCTTGATGGACATCATCGGACCCTCGAACGTGGACATGCCATAGAAAGAAAGGGCCACGATCAGGAAGCGGATTACGGGGTCATCCCGCAGTTTTTCCCACGCACCAGAAAGAGTCATGATGCCGTTGATCATGCCGCCCCATGACGGTGCAAGCAGAACCAGCGAGAACACCATGCCGATGGACTGTGCCCAATCAGGCAGCGCGGTGTAGTGCAGGTGGTGCGGACCGGCCCACATATAAACGGAGATCAGGGCCCAGAAGTGCACGATGGACAGGCGGTAGGAGTAAACCGGTCGACCGGCCTGCTTGGGAACGAAGTAGTACATCATGCCCAGGAAGCCGGCAGTGAGGAAGAAGCCCACCGCGTTGTGGCCGTACCACCACTGGATCATGGCGTCACGGGCGCCGGCATAGATGGAATAGGACTTGGTGGGAGTCACCGGAATGGCCATGCTGTTCACGATGTGCAGCAGGGCTACGGTAATGATGAACGCTCCGTAGAACCAGTTCGCCACATAGATGTGCGAGGTGGTGCGCTTGGCAATGGTGCCGAAGAAGACCACGGCATAGGCCACCCAGACCACGGCGATCAGGATGTCGATGGGCCACTCCAGCTCGGCGTATTCCTTGCCGCTGGTCCAGCCCATGGGCAGTGAGATCGCCGCACACAGGATTACCAGCTGCCAGCCCCAGAACACGAACTTCGCCAGACCCGGTGCAAACAGGGTGGTCTGGCAGGTGCGCTGTACCACATAAAAAGAGGTGGCCATCAGGGCGCAACCGCCAAAGGCGAAAATAACCGCATTGGTATGCAGGGGGCGCAGGCGGCTGTAGGTCAGCCAGGGAAGGTCAAAATTCAGGGCCGGCCAGGCCAGCTGGGACGCGATCAACACGCCGACAGCCATTCCCACGATACCCCAGATAACAGTCATCACCGTAAACTGCTTGATGACCCCGTAATCATATTGCGGCGTTGCGACTTGATGAGTAGTACCCATTGAGCGTCATTCCTGTGTTGAGTGAGTTAACACACTTGCCGAGACTTCTGTTTCTCCCACAAAAAACAGATCGTCATCCCGGGCGGGATAACAGCGCGCATTATAGAAGTTGGCTTCTTCAACGTGTTGACACAAATCAACCAGCATACCCCGGTCTGGGTAGTCTGTTGATGTCAGGAGGCGACGACGTGAGTTTGCACACAAAAAGTGCATGTGCAGTATTCCGAGGCGCCAAAGAAGTGCAACTATGCTGCGCTTTTCAGATCTTAAAATTCTAAACTATTGAAAAATATAGAATTAAAAGGCTGGCCCGGATTCTGCATGCTCTCGTTTGGTGCGGGAGCACCAAATTGGTTCAAAAATAAAACCCGAACAACAAAATCAAGGGCGCGCAATTATGAGAATGATCACGGCAATCATCAAGCCTTTTAAGCTCGATGATGTCAGGGAAGCCTTGACCGATGTGGGGATAAACGGCATGACGGTTGAGGAAGTGAAAGGGTTCGGCCGCCAGAAGGGCCATACGGAACTGTACCGGGGGGCGGAATATGTGATCGATTTCGTGCCCAAGCTGAAACTGCAGCTGGCGGTGCGGACCGATCAGGTCGATGACGCCATCAGCGCGATTACCCGTGCGGCCAACACGGGCAAAATCGGCGATGGCAAGATTTTCGTGACTGATCTGGAACAGGTCATTCGCGTCCGGACCGGTGAACAGGGCACCGACGCACTCTGATCCAATACCCATTTCCAATGCACTAAATCCTTCAAGGGGATCTCCATGCTGAGCAAAACCATACGACGTCTGTCGCAGGGCATTCTGTTGTCCTGCGTTCCCGTTATTTCCCATGCGGAAGAACTCAATGGCGCCACCATCAATCCTGCAAACACCGCCTGGATGCTGACGGCCACCGCCCTGGTGCTGTTCATGACCATTCCCGGCCTGTCGCTGTTTTACGCGGGGCTGGTGCGGTCGAAAAACGTGTTGTCGGTGCTGATGCACTGCTTTGCGCTGACCTGTGCCATGTCCATTCTCTGGTTTGTCGTGGGCTATACCATGGCGTTTGGATCGGCACCGGAACAGGGTGACTTTCTGGGCGATTTCGGCAATGTGCTGTTTGCGGCGGTCAAGCTGGACGGTGTGACCCTGGGTATTCCCACTGCACTGTTCGCCATTTTCCAGATGACGTTTGCCATCATCACGCCGGCCCTGATCGTGGGTGCGTTTGCCGAGCGGATGCGGTTTTCCGCCATGCTGATGTTCTCGGTCCTGTGGCTGCTGCTGGTGTATGCACCGGTGTGCCACTGGGTATGGGGCGGTGGCTGGCTGCAGGACATGGGTCTGCTGGACTTTGCCGGTGGCACAGTGGTGCACATCACTGCCGGTGTGGCGGCGCTGGTGGCGGCGCTGGTACTGGGGCCGCGCAAGGGCTTTCCTACCCAGGCCATGATGCCCCACAACCTGACCATGACCGTGACCGGCGCCGGCATGCTGTGGGTGGGCTGGTTTGGCTTCAACGCCGGCAGCGCGGTGGCGGCCAATGGCAATGCGGCGATGGCGATGCTGGTGACCCACCTGTCGGCGGCGGCCGGCTCGATGGCCTGGATGGCCTGTGAATGGATACGCCATGGCAAGCCGTCGGTGCTGGGTATTGTCACCGGCATGGTGGCGGGCCTGGGCACCATAACCCCGGCGTCAGGCTCGGTGGGGCCGGCGGCGGCGCTGGTGATCGGTCTTTGCGCCGGCACTATCTGCTTCTTCATGACCATGCTGATCAAGAAAAGGCTGCATATCGACGATTCGCTGGATGTGTTCCCGGTGCACGGTGTGGGCGGGATTCTGGGTACCCTGCTGGCGGGCATATTCTGTTCACCGGATCTGGGCCTGTTCAGCGGTCTGGGTTTTGGCGCCGGCAACCAGAGCATCAGTGACCAGTTGGGCGTGCAGGCCATCGGAGTGGTTTCCACATTCCTCTATACCGCGGTGGTCACCTGGATTCTGCTGAAGCTGGTGGGCATGCTGGTGGATCTGCGGGTCACCGGCGAAGAGGAAACCGAAGGTCTGGATATCGTGCAGCACGACGAGCGTGGCTACGATATTCGCTGATGATGGTTTTTGCGGCGTTACCGGCCGGTAGCGCCGCATTTCCCTAATTGACCAAAAAAGCCCGTTCCTTGGTTAAATTGGCTATTGAACAACGCGGGGGGATTTAATACTTTACCGGCAAGCGTCTCGAACAGTCGTTTGATTGGCAAGGCGTCCCTATCGACTCCGATGCCGGAGTGACCACTCAGAAAACGAGTGACTATAAAAATTACGAGGAGATGAAGATGAGCTTGAAATTCCTGTCTGACGAATGGTTTGCCAAAGTAGAAGAACTGAAAGCGGCTGCTGGCGCAGTTGAAGTTCCCCCCGCCATGACTGATCTGGTTATCAACATCACCGTGAGCGGCACCGAGTGGGGCAACCGTGACATGAGCCTGAAGGCCGGTTCCATCGAGAAAGGTCATCACGCTGGCGCGCCCACCAAAATGACTCTGCCCGCTGATCTGGCCCGTCGTCTGTTCATCGAGAACGACCAGTCTGCCGGTATGCAGGGTTTCATGAGCGGCCAGATCAAGATCGAAGGCGACATGAGCAAGCTGATGGCCATGCAGACCGTGCAGCCTTCCGCTTCCCAGAAAGCCCTGCAGAAGCAGATCCTGGAAGCCACTGCAAAGTGATTTCAGCGTTCCGCTGATGCCGAGAAGCCCGCCTAGTGCGGGTTTTTTTGTGCCTGCCGTTCGGGCTCTGGTGCAAATTGTCAACGAAAATGACTTCATTGGTCATTGGCGCGGCGACAGCGGGGTGGTTAATTGGCGGGAGTGCGCGTTTGATAGACAAATCAGAATGCAGACGCGCATTTTCTGGCACAGGGAGCCGTTCATCCCGCTACCCGCTTTTATCCCCAACAATATGACAAGAGGGAACCACCATGGCAGAACCGATTTCCAGCGCCCTGATCGGATTGACGTCCGAACCCGCCACGTTTTCCTGGTCCGAGAAGGATGTGCAGCTGTATGCGCTTGCCGTTGGCTGCAAGCCGGATGAGGAACTGGATTTCATCTATGAAGCCCGCGGGCCCAAGGTGCTGCCGACCTTCAGTGTGATTCCCGGCCTGACTATCATGGGCAGCGTGGTGGGACGTGTGCAGTTCAATCTGGCGATGCTGCTGCACGGCGAGCAGAAGATCACACTGCACCGGCCGATTCCTGCCAGCGGTACCGCTACGGGCATCGGCAAAATCGTGGAAGTGTGGGACAAGGGCAAGGCCGCCGTGATCGGTGTGCAATGCGAGGTGAGTGATGCGCAAGGCCCTCTGTTCACCACCCATGCCACTCTGTTCATTCGCGGTGCCGGCGGTTTTGGCGGTGAACGTGGTCCGGCGTCGGAAGCCACTGCGATTGCAGTACCGGATCGTGCGGCTGATCATGTGGTGGAAGATGTGACGCGGCCGGAGCAGGCGGCGCTGTACCGCCTCACCGGCGACCGCAATCCGATTCACATCGATCCGATGTTTGCCAAATTCGGCGGTTTCGAGCGGCCGTTCCTGCACGGTCTGTGCACCTACGGTTTTGCCGGCCGCGCGGCGCTGAAAGCACTCTGCGGCGGCGATCCGGCGCGCTTCGTTTCCATGAGCGGCCGTTTTTCCGACCAGGTGTACATGGGGGATTCGATCATCACGCGCATCTGGGAAGAGGGCAATGGTGTTGCCGTCATGCAGGTGGAAACGCAAAAAGGCAATGTGGTGCTGAATCAGTGCCGGGTGGAATACCGGGGCTGAGCAGCGCTCAGTACCCGGCCTTGCCTGCCATGATCAGTTCGTAGAATGCCCGGTCCAGCGGCTCGTAAAAGCTGCTGCCGGGCTTCAGTACGAACAGGGGTTCGCTGACTTTGTCTATGTGAAACGCCTGTTCCCGCAGATCACCCTTTTTCATTTTGAATGTGCCGGTCGTGTCCATTTCGCGGATCTGGCGGATGAACAGCGGCCGCGCGTAGCCGGGCACTTTTTCCAGGATGTGGCGTGACAGTTCCGCCAGATCCAGAGTGTCACCCGCCGGTACGATGGCGGCCATGCCGGCACGTCCGTCGGTGCCTGGCAGTTGCACGCCGTACAGATTGCAGTACTCAACGGTGGCGGCACTGTTGATGATCTCGCCGATCTCGTTGGTGGAGACGTTTTCGCCTTTCCAGCGGTAGGTGTCGCCGATGCGGTCTACGAACTGATAGTGGGGCAGGCCCATCGCAAAACCCACGTCCACCTGTTTCAGCAGATCGCCGGTATTGAAGTAGCGGTCGCCTTTCTTGAACACATTCTGCAGCACTTTTTTCGCGGTGGCGTCGGCATTGGCGTAGCCATCGAAAACCGCCTTGTCGTTGATTTCGATCAGCATCAGTCCCGGCTCGCCTTTCCTGGCTTTTTCGCAGAAACCTTTTTTGTTGCGTATGAGTTCGTCGTTCAGCACGTCGTAGCGTACCAGCGCGTGTTTTACGGCGCAGAAACCAACGGTCTTGTCCTTGTTGAAGGCATTGACGCAGCCGGCGTTGCCTTCGCTGGCGCCGTAGAATTCGCAGATTTTTTCGATGCCGAAGCGGGTTTTGAATTCCATCCAGATGTCGGGGCGCAGGCCATTGCCGACGCATTTTTTGATGGGGTTGCTCGCGTCGTCCGGTTTTTGCGGTTGCAGCAAAAGGTAGCGGCAGAGTTCGCCGATGTAGGCGAAACAGTTGGTGTTGTACTGGCGCGCTTCGTCGAGCAGATTGCTGGCGGAAAATTTGCGGCGCAGGAACATGGAGGCGCCAGCATGGGTGATGGAACCGAAGCCGATGAACATGGCGCTGGAATGGTAGAGCGGCAGGCAGACATAGATGCGGTCGGACGGTTGCATGTCCAGCGCGATTTCGCCGAAGGCCATGCTCATGCGGCAATGGCGGTCATGGGTGATCACGGAGGCTTTCGGCAGGCCGGTGGTGCCCGAGGTGAAGATGTAGTAGGCCAGATCCTTGAGCTGGATGGTTCTCGTTTCCGGCGGATTGTCGGCAGCAAAATCATCGGGGCGGCACGGGGTGGCCCAGTCGGGGCAGCGTGTTTGGCCCTGGTCGCGCACGTACAGGAAATCGTTCGGACTGGAAAAGGGAAGCTGGCGGCGAATGGAATCGATGGATGCCAGCCACTCCTCGCCGACGACAATCTTGCGTGAGTTGATCGTGTTGATGCAGTGCACCAGCGGTTCGTCGGTGAGGTGCGTGTTGAGCATGGACGCTGCCGCGCCCAGTTTGGTGAGCGCAGTGACGGCCGCCAGGTTTTCGATGCGGTTGTCCATCATCACCGCCACCACATCGCCTTTTTTGACGCCCATTTGCCGGAGCTGGTTTGCCATGCGGTTGGCCAGGAAATTGAACTGGCCCCAGGTGATGGTTTTGCCCTCGAACAGGCACATGAGGGCATCGGGCGTTTTGGCGGCGTTCTGTTCCACCATCAGGCCCAGGGACATCCGGGTGTCGCGGGGCTGGGGTCTGGCCTTGACGGCTTTGGCCAGTACTTTGGCCATGGCGAGGATTTCAGAAAATGAGGTCATGGGAATAGGCCCGTGCTACTGAATCGGTGTGTGACTGATTGGTCGAGGGCTATATATACCGAACCTGTTCCGGGACGCAACCGGGAATTTGTGTCAAATGGATGGCAAGCGTGATTGGTAGGCGCGGTCAGGGTGTTTGGGTAGAATGCGCGCATCCTTTCCCCACACTGCAGTGAATCCCTCCTCATGCAACAAGTCCTTGTCACCTGCCGTGCCGGCCTGGAATCCGATATCGCCGCCGAGATCCAGACCAAGTCTGCCGCCGTGGGGGTGCATGGTTTCGTGCGCGCGCAGGCGGGTGATGGTTACGTGATTTTCGAAGGCTACCAGCCTGACGGCGGCGAACTGCTGGTGCAGCGGCTGCGGTTTGCGGATCTGATTTTTGCCCGTCAGTGGTTGCTGGTGATTGCGCATCTGCAGGCGTTGCCGCCCGGCGACCGCATTACGCCGATTGTGCAGGCCTATGCCGATGCGCCAGCGTTCAGCGATTGCTGGCTGACGTTTCCCGATACCAACGAGGGCAAGGGGCTGTCGCGCCTGACTACCAAGCTGGAGAAGCCGCTGGGCGGCGCCCTGAAAAAAA
>JBMOPR010000714.1:0-7298 GCA_049323075.1 Pseudomonadota bacterium | reverse complement strand
ACCAGTTGCCGGGTGATGACAAAACCGGAAATTGCAAAGAAGATATCGACCCCGACCCCGAGCCCGAAGTAGCTGTAAAAATTATCGAACCAGGGGTGTGCCCGCGTCAGCAGGTTGCCATGCGCATGGTGAATGACAACAAAGAGAATGGACACTCCCCGCAGGATCTCTATATCCTGTATTTTTGGTGAAGAATTTCGCAGCTCATCTGCTTGCAACATGAATACCGCTCCTTAAAACCCTGCCGGGCGATGCAACATCAATAACGCTCAAGGCCATTTCTGCATTGAGACAGGCAACCAATAGGTGCTTTGTAAACGTGTAGTTCAGGAGGACCTGAAGAAACTCAGGCGAACAGAAAGAAAAAGCCCAATTTTTGAAGGTCAATCATAGGCAACACAGCGTCAGATAGAAAGCATAATGTAATGAGGGGCGTCGGGTGCCAGCAAACTGGAGCAGGAGCTTTGCAGTACGGGTTCGAGCCTCAGGGTGATGGGGCCTGTGCTTCCCTTTGCAGCTCTTTGACTATGCAGCCTGTATCATGCCCTTGGATAGCATAACCACCCAGGTCAAACGTGCTCAAATAGGCAGGCAGAAACGAGCTGTCGCAATGTATGCGAGCGTCAATGATACGAGCGGGCTTGGGTTGCGTAACGCTATGCCCCAGAATGCTCCAGCGAACGTTGGCGTCTGCAATATCGTCAAAGAAAAACGGTTCGATGCCTGTGTAGCCAAAGCTGATGATTGTGCCTGCTTCTCTTGAGGCGATGAAATTTCTGATCCTCTGAAACTCCCCGTCGGGTAAAAATGCGCGATCCGGTGCCTGCAAGGCGGCGATCATGGGAACGAATTGCGGGCTTATGCGCGCTGCATGGAGGCCAAGTCCGGCAAGAGGGGCCAGAGTCGCCGTCAGCAGCAACGTGTACCGGATTTTTGAGCCTGCTTCATTCAGCGAGATAAACAGCCCTAATGCAATGAGAAAGTATCCAAAGCTTTGGCCGTACTCATACCACATGTTGAAACCGTTCAGGGCCATGGCGACAAAGGATATTCCAAACAGTGAAATAAACACGCCTGAGCTAAATTTTTTTTCGGTTGCCAGCTGCAGGATGGGTAGCGCACAGAGCAGGAGCGTAACAATCTTTGGCCGGATTCCCGCCATGGATGAAAAAAAGATTTTGTAGCCGAATTGATAACGCATATCCTCAACAAAGCCGATTGCATTGGGGGAAATGTGCATTACATAGAGCGCCAGGGCAGTGGCGGCCAGGCCTAACGCAACTATTTCCGTCGGGTAAACTGTGATAGCGGTTTGCCTGGCCACATTCCACAGAAAAAACGTAGCTACAGGCAATAAGAAGTAGATCGCGTTAAAGTGGACCGTTGCCGTTGCAAGTACAATCGCGGCGCCCAGAATCGGGCGCGACTTTATGCTGGCAAGGAGCGCAAAAAACATGAGCAGCGCGAATAGAGCCTCCATTCGCGCAATGTTCGCAATCACGATGCTCATCGGCGCAAGAAATACCAGAAGTGACATCGCGAGTGCGGCAAGGCGTCGGTTACCCGTAAGATTCTGGCGCATGAGGAGCGCAAGAATCGCGAATGTCGCCACATAGAATAGTCCGGATGTGGCTCTTGCCAGGGTGAAGCTATAACCAAACAGCTTGAAAGCGGCAGCAAGCACCAGCATGTATCCAGGTGGCATCCACGCCACGACGCGATCCGGATTCAACCCCCAGACAAACAGGCTGCCGGTGCGACTGAGTTCAAATGCCTGTGCTATGAATGCGGTCTCATCATTCCAGGGTGGTGGAAATTTGAATGCATACAGGGTGTGAAGTACGGCGACGATGGCACTGAGAAAAATAATGGCCAGAAATTCATATCGGTAGGTCAGTACTGCTGTTTTCATATTGTTTTGCGACATTAACGTTCTCGAAAAATCTGTACTGGATAAAGCCGGCCTGGCTCTAGGGTTCACTGAATTCGTCACGGCGATGACGTCGCTCTGGTTTTCCAGTTGCTTTGCCAGTAGCGGCCAGGTGGAGGCGCAGTGATACGCGTCGGGGGTGATTGCGGGAGATCACCAACGGTATAGAAATCGTCGACTATGCAGGGTCAACAGATCAGGAGCGATCGCCGCGCCACTCCCCCTCCCTTTCCTTCCCCTTCGGAAAATACCGCATCACCATCACAAAAAACAGCGGCACAAACAACACCGCCAGCACGGTGGCCGAGATCATTCCGCCCAGCACACCGGTGCCGATGGCATGCCGGCTGGCCGCGCCGGCACCAGTGCTGATCGCCAGCGGCAGCACGCCGAACGCAAATGCCAGTGACGTCATGATGATCGGGCGGAACCGCATGCGGCAGGCGTCCAGCGTGGCATCCAGCAGCGGTTTGCCGAGCGCCATCTGATCCTTGGCGAATTCCACGATCAGGATCGCGTTTTTCGCCGCCAGACCGATGATGGTGATCAGGCCCACCTTGAAATAAACATCGTTCGGCATGTCGCGCAGATACACCGCCGCCAGCGATCCCAATATGCCCAGCGGCACCACCAGCAGCACCGATACCGGAATGGTCCAGCTTTCGTACAGCGCCGCCAGACACAGGAACACCACCAGCACTGAAATCACGAACAGCCCCGGTGCCTGCGCACCCGACAGCCGCTCTTCATACGACGTGCCCGACCATTCGTAGCCGAAACCATCCGGCAGTTTGGCGGCCAGCTGTTCCATCGCTCGCATCGCTTCACCGGAACTGAATCCGGGCGCCGCCTGGCCGCCAATTTTCATCGATGGCATGCCGTTGTAACGTTCCAGCCGCGGCGATCCCATGATCCAGCGGGCGTGGGCGAAGGCACTGAAGGGCACCATGTGGCCCTGGTTGTTGCGCACCCGCAGGTTCAGTACCTGTTCCGGCAGCATGCGCGCCGGTGCATCGGCCTGCACCAGCACTTTCTGGATGCGGCCGGCGCGCACGAAATCGTTGGCGTAAGCCGAGCCCAGCGCGATCGACAGGGTGCCGTTGATGTCGCTGATGGCCACGCCCAGTGCACTGGCCTTGACGCGGTCGATCTGCACGTCCAGTTGCGGCGTGTCTTCCAGTCCTTCTCCCCGCACGCTTGCCAGTGCCGGATGCTTGGACGCCAGGCTCAGCAGCTGGTTGCGGGCCTCTGTCAGCGCCACATGGCCCTGGCCGCCGCGATCCTGCAGCTGGAATTCAAAGCCGGTGGCCGTGCCCAGTTCGGGAATCGACGGCGGATTGAGGGGGAAAATGTTGGCGTCCCCCAGGGTGGACAGATAGGCGCGGGCGCGTCCCACGATGGCCGTCACATGCTGCTCGGGATTGGGCCGTTCATCCCAGTCTTTCATCCGGATGAAAGCGATGCCCACGTTCTGGCCGCCGCCGAAAAAGCTGAAACCCGCCACGGCCACCATCTTGGCAACGTTGGGTTCGTTCTTGAGAAAATAATTTTCCATCTGCCGCAGCACCGCCAGCGTGCGCTGCTGGGTGGCACCGGCCGGCAGTTGCACGATGGTGATGAAGTAGCCCTGGTCTTCTTCCGGAATGAACGCGGTGGGCAGGCGCACAGCGAACCAGGTCACCGCGGTCACTACCACCATGTACAGTACGAAAAAGCGCAGGCTGCGTTTCAGGATATGGCGCACGCCGGTTTCATAGCCACGGGTGGTGGCGGAGAAGGCGCGGTTGAACCAGCCGAAGAAACCCTTGCGCGGGCCGTCGTGCGGATGGCGCTTGAGCAGGGTGGCGCAGAGAGCCGGTGTCAGGCTCAGGGCCAGAAAGGCCGAGAACAGGATCGACACAATCAGCGCCAGCGAAAACTGCCGGTAGATCGCGCCCACCGAGCCGCCGAAAAATGCCATCGGAATGAACACCGCCACCAGCACCGTGGTGATGCCGATGATCGCGCCGGTGATCTGGCTCATGGCCTTGCGGGTGGCCGCCAGCGGCGACAGCCCTTCTTCCGTCATGATGCGCTCGACGTTCTCCACCACCACGATGGCGTCGTCCACCAGAATGCCGATGGCCAGCACCAGCCCGAACAGCGTCAGCACGTTGATGGAAAAACCAAACAGGTTCATGCCGATGAAGGTGCCCATCAGTGCCACCGGCACCACCAGGGTAGGGATCAGTGTTGCGCGCCAGTTCTGCAGGAATATCAGCATCACCAGGAACACCAGCGCGATGGCTTCCAGCAGCGTCTTCACCACTTCCTGGATGGAAATACTGACGAAGGCCGAGGTGTCGTAGGGAATGTCCCAGATCATGCCCTTGGGAAAATACGGCGCCAGTTCCGCCATGCGCGCGCGCACCAGGGCGGCGGTTTCCACCGCATTGCCGGACGGCGACAGCTTGATCGCCAGCGGCGCGGCGGGCTGGCCATTGAGGAACGCGGCGCGGGAATAGCTGGCGCCGCCCAGATCCACCCGCGCCACGTCTTTCAGGCGCACGGCGGAGCCATCGGGATTGGCCTTCAGCAGGATCTCGCCGAACTGCTCTGGAGTGGACAGGCGGCTCTCCGTCACCACGGTGGCGTTCAGCATCTGGCCCAGCACGGCGGGCAGACCACCCACTTCACCGGCGGCCACCTGAACGTTCTGGGCCTGGATCGCCTTCACCACGTCATTGGGCAGCAGTGAAAAGGCGGTGAGCTTGACCGGATCGAGCCACACCCGCATGGCGTACTCGGTGCCGAACACCTGGGCCTCGCCCACGCCTTTCACCCGGCGGATCTGGTCCAGCAGGCGGGTGTTGGCGTAGTCGCCCAGGGCGGTGGCGTCCATGCTGCCGTCGCTGGAGCTGATGGTGACGATCATCAGGAAGTTGCGGGTGGCCTTGTCCACCCGGATGCCCTGGCGCCGCACTTCATCCGGCAGACGGGCTTCCACCCGTTTCACCCGGTTGTTCACTTCCACCTGGGCCACGTCCACGTTGGTGCCCGACTTGAAATAGGCGGTGACGGTGGCGCTGCCGTCGGAGCTGCTGGTGGAACTCATGTACAGCAGTCCTTCGACGCCGTTCAGTTCCTGCTCGATCAGGGCGGTGACGGTTTCCTCCAGCGTTTGCGCCGACGCGCCGGGGTAGGTGGTGGTGACGGCGATGGAGGGCGGGGCGATGCTGGGGTACTGGGCCACCGGCAACTGGCGGATGGACAGGATGCCACCCAGCAGGATCAGCAGCGCAATAACCCAGGCAAAGATGGGACGGTCGATGAAAAAACGGGCCATGGTGGATGCCTCACTTTGCCGGCGTGGCGGCAGTGGCCGGTGTGGCTGCTGCCAGCGGCACGGCCACGGCGGTGACACCCGGTTTCACTTTCTGCAGACCCTCCACGATCACCTGTTCGCCGCCGGACAAGCCGCTGCGGATGATCCAGCGGTCGCCCTGGGCGCGCTCGGTTTTCACCGGCAGGGGCACCACCTTGCCGTCGGGCAAGACGGTCATCACCATTTCGCCCTGGGCGGAACGGATCAGCGCCCGCTGCGACACGGTGAAGGCCTGTTCATACACGGCCTGTTCCACCTCCACCCGCACGAACATGCCCGGCAGCAGCAGGCGGTCGGGGTTGGGTACTTCGGCCCGCAGCAGCACTTCACCGGTGCCCGGGTCCACCGTCATTTCGGAAAACAGCAGCTTGCCCTCGTGGCCATAGGTGGAACCGTCCTCCAGCAGTACCCGCACCTGGGCGCTGGTGGCCGGATCGTTGCCGCGCTGGCGGCGGATGCGCATCATCTCGCTGCTGGACTGGGTGAAGTTTACGTAAATGGGATCGAGCTGCTCGACGGTGGCCAGGTGGGTGGCTTCGTTCTTGCCCACCAGCGCGCCTTCCGTCACCAGCGCGCGCCCGATGCGGCCCGTGATGGGTGCGCGCACGGCGGCATAGTCCAGATCGATGCTGGAGCGGGTCTGGGCTGCCTTCGCCGCCGCCACATCGGCTTCCGCCTGTTTGGCACGGGCGAAGGCCTCGTCGTATTCCTGGGGGCTGACCGCGTTGCGTGCCAGCAGGTTCTGCAGCCGTTTCTGCTTCAGCTGGGCCTGCACCAGATCCGCTTCGGCCCGGGCCAGATTGGCCTTGGTGGCGTCCAGTACGGCGCGCAGGGTGGCAGGATCGATCTGGAACAGCAGGTCGCCGGCCTGCACCTCGCTGCCTTCGGTGAACAGCCTGTCCTGTATGATGCCTTCCACCCGCGCCCGTACCTCGGCGGTGCGGCGGGCCTGTACCCGTCCCGGCAATTCGGCTTTCACCACCACGCGCTGCGGCTGCACGATCTCCACCTTCACTTCGGGGGGCGACATTCCAGGTTCGCTCTGGTCAGGTGCCTGTTGATCGCAGGCAACCAGCAGCAGGCTGGCCAGCAAGGCACCGACAAGACGAGGGCGGGAAGACAGCAGGGGGGAGGGCATGAGGCAATCTCCGTGAGGGGCGGCAGCCGGTTGGCGTGGCAGGCACGGACATGTCCTGACACACAAATTCGGCTTTAATCATACATTCATGTATGTATAATGACAATCACCCTGATTAATCACTAAAACCTGTATGGTCAAAAAAACCAAAGAAGAAGCGCTGGAAACCCGTAACTGCCTGCTGGACACGGCGGAGCAGGTGTTCCACCGCAAGGGCGTGTCCCAGACCACCCTGAACGATATCGCCCAGGCGGCCGGCATGACCCGGGGCGCCATCTATTGGCACTTCAAGAACAAGGTAGACCTGTTCAACGCCATGTGCGACCGGGTGACCCTGCCGCTGGAAGCCATGACGGAGGCCGCCACCCGCGACGATGTGGCCGATCCCCTGGGGGAACTGCGCCATTCCGTGCGCTATTTCTTCCACAAGGTGGTCACCGACGAGCATTACCGGCTGGTGTTCGACATCCTGTTCAACAAGTGCGAATTTGTGGTGGAACTGGGGCCCATCGTCGAGCGCGATTCGAGGGTGCGTGAGGAATTCCGCCAGCGCTTTGAACGCATGCTGCTGAATGCAGAAAAACGCGGGCAGCTGCCGGCGGGACTGAATCACCGGCTGGCAGTGGAAAGCTATCAGGCGTACGTGAAGGGCATTCTGCGCAACTGGCTGCTGAATCCTGCCAGCTTCGATCTGCTGGTGGACGGCGATCGCATGCTGGACGCCTTCTTTGAGCTGCTGCAGGTCTCGCGGGCACTGCGGCCCGGCCACAGGTAATTCGAACTCGCCCGTTTACACGACCGTCTACACGCCCGTCTACACTGAAGTCAGGACCAATGACTGCTGGTGGGGCTGTCTTTGAAACGCA
>JBMOPR010000713.1:1633-7299 GCA_049323075.1 Pseudomonadota bacterium | reverse complement strand
CACTTTGCAGGAATTCCCAGAAGGCGGCGGCCTCGGCGTTGGCGCCTTTCAGCAAACCACCGGGATAGACGATGGGCGCGTGACTGTTGGCGGGCAATGTGGCCACCACGGTCACTTTGTCGCTGAGGATCGCATCCGTCCTGTACACCGCGCCCAGCGTGCATTCGCCGCGCGCCACGAATGCCAGTGCGGTGCGCACATCCTCGGTGTTCACCAGGCGCGGCACGATAGCGTCCCACCAGCCCAGGTGCGTGAAGGCCTGTTTCGTGTATTTGCCGACGGGCACCGATGCGACGTCGCCGGTGCAGAAGCGGCCGGAAAATGCGCCAGCCAGATTGAATGTGGCATCGGGTGTCACGGTGATTTCCTTGCCCACCGGTGCGATCAGCACCAGCTGATTGCCCAGCAGATCCTGGCGGCTGGCGGGCAGCAGCAGGCCGCGCTGTTCCAGGTAATTGGCCCAGTCCTGGTCTGCCGAGAGAAAGATCTGCGCGGGCGCGCCGTTTTCGATCTGGCGGGCCAGGACCGAGGAGGCAGCGAAGGATTTTTTGATGGTGATGGCGGGGTGGCTGGCCTGGTACTGGTTGCCCAGTGTCGTCAGCACGTCGGTGAGGCTGGCGGCCGCGAACAGTCTGATTTCGCCGGCGTGGGCGTGCAGGCCGAACAGCAGGGTGAAGGTAGCAAAACCGGCGGAAAAAAGGCGAATCCACCCGCGTCTGTTGAGTACTGTCATGTTTGCGCCGCCCCGGACTACCGATGGCCGCGCCCGTCGCCGCCATCCTCTCGTCATGTACATTCGATATGTATCGTTGTATATATCGATGAGGCTGTCAATGCGCTGTTTGTTATCCGGGGGCTGTTACTCCTAGAATTCCAGCGTGGCGGATACCAGCAGCGTGCGCGGCCCGCCCAGGGTCAGGTAGCCCTCACCGGGATAGCCGCCGCTGGAGGCCCAGTAATCCTTGCCGGCCACGTTTTCCAGCCGGGCATGCAGGATCAGGCGTTGGTCGTCCGCCAGTGGCGTGGTGTGGCGGGCACCCAGATCCAGCCGGGTCCAGTCCGGCACCTTTTGCTGGTTGCCGGTGTCGGCGAACTGGGCGCCGGTATGGAGGATCTGGCCGGTGAGGGTCAGGCCCTGTTCCGCTTGGGATGACAGTCCCGGCACGGCCCATTCCAGATTCAGGTTGGCCTGGGTGCGGGGCGCGCCGATGGTTTCCTGGCCGTTCAGATCTGTCTCCAGGCGGCTGACACCACCCAGTATGTTCAGGCCAGGGTGGGGTGCGCCGAACAGGGTCAGTTCCACGCCACGGTGGGTCTGCCGGTCCGTTTCCACCAGTGCATTGTTGCGGTCATAACCCGGCACCGGTTTGCGGATTTCAAACAGCCCCGCGGTGTAGCCCAGTGTTCCTGCCACGTATTTCAGGCCCAGTTCCGTTTCCCTGGCGCGATAGGGTTCCAGTGATTCGCCGGCATTGGCCACCGGGCCATTGCCATTGGATGCCGGCGCGATATCGCCTTTCTGCAGGGCTTCACTGTAGTGCAGATACGCTGACAGGTTCTGCCGTATCCGGTACACCAGGCCCGCCATTGGCGGCAGTGCACTTTCGTAGTAATGGGTCAGGCGTTCGCCGGTGTCATAGTCATAGCTGAAGTCGTCGATGGATTGCTTGCGCACGCCCAGGGTCAGCAGCAGATTGCCGTCCAGCCAGCTGGATTCGTCCGCAATGGCAACGCTGCTGATGCGGGTTCTCGCGGTCACCCGGGGATCGTTCCGATCGCCGCCGGCGAAGACCAGCGTGGACGGCGGCGGCACAGCGACAGGCTGGTACAGGTTGCTGGTGAAGCCGTTGAAAATCGCATAGGCGTTGCGGGCGTCGTTTTCGTAGGCGTTGGCAGACAGGGTGAGGCGGTGGGCGACGGTGCCGGTTTCGAACTGCAGGCGCAGGCCGGCGTCGCCGTTGATGACGTCATCTTCGTGGCTGGTGTCGAAGCGGCCTGCCGCCAGTGTGCCGCCAGAATCGGTGACCTGCAGGGGGGAGGTGAAACTCGATTCCTCTTCGCCGCGCCGCAGACCCAGGGCGATCCATCCGGTGATCCGGTGGCTGAAGTCGTACTCGGCGCGCAGGGTGCCGAACAGGTCGTGCTCGTTGGAGTAGGTCCAGGGCTGCGCGATGGCGGATTCTGCTGCAGGGGCATCCGGTATGGCCAGGCCAGGGGCGATGTCGATGCTGGGAGTGGTGGCGTCCATGCGGTGGTTCTGGTAGCCGAGGCCGCCGGAAATGCGCAGCGCATGGCCGCGAAAATCGATGCCGATGCTGGCCAGGTCCAGTTGCCGGGATTCGTCGTCTACGGCGGTGTCGCCTTGCCGTGTCACTGCGTTCAGGCGCAGGCCGAAGCGCTTGTCGTCGCTGCGGCGGCCCAGGTCGGCGGCGGCGTAGCCCTGGCCACCGGTCTGGGTGCCCAGGGTAAGGCGGGTCAGATCCTCCAGCGGCGCCCGTTTTGGCATCACGTTGATGGCGCCGCCCAGCCCGCTGAACAGGGTGGCGCTGTTCAGAACGGCATTGGCGCCCCGCAGCACGTCCACCCGTTCGATCAGTTCTGCTGCCAGGTACTGGCGCGGCAGGATGCCATACAGACCGTTGTACGCCATATCGTCGGAAAAGAGGGGCAGCCCCCGCATCAGGTACACCTGCTGGAAATTGCCGAAGCCCCGCGCCACCCGCACCGTCGGATCGTATTGCAGCACGTCACCCACGCTGGCGGCCTGCTGGTTGCGGATAAAGTCAGCGGTATAGCTGGTGACGGAAACCGGCGTGGCCAGAATCGGCTGGGTGCCCAGCAGACCGATGCGGCCGCCATCCGCCACCTGGCCGCCAGCGAATGGTGCGCGGAGGCCCTTGCCGGACGCATCGGCGCTGGGGGTCACTTCGATGGTGAGCAGGGTGTCGATGTCCAGCGCCAGCAGGTCACGATGCGAATCGGCCGGGCTGGTGCGGGGCAGACCGCACAGCACGGTGGCGGTCAACAGGAAAAGGGCGTGCAGGCGTTGGTGCATTGGGGTGTCCGTGCCCGTCTGTATATTGATCCTTCATTGGACTTCAGTGTAGTCCAGTCAGCCGGATGCTGTTCAGTCCCGTGCGGCCACTTCGCTGCGGCCCAGCCATTCCCCGGCTTTGGGTATCCGCGCCACGCCGGTGTGGTCCTGGAACCGGAACGGGACGGACACCACATTCAACCCCACGTTTTTCTGCACCACGAAATGCAGATGTGCGCCGGTGCTGCTGCCGGTGTTGCCGGAATAGGCGATGGGGTCGCCGGCGTTGATCTGCTGGCCTTCCTTCACCAGCACGCCGTTCTGGCGCAGGTGCAGGTATACGCTCATGGTGCCGTCGTCATGCAGCACGCGCACATAATTGCCGGCGCGACTGCCGTTGCGTTCGCGCTGCTTCTGGTCCAGCGACACCACGATGCCGGCACGGGCCGCCACGATACGGGTGCCGACGGGCATGGCGATGTCCACCGCATGACGGCCTTTTTCATCCTGGTGGCTGAAGCGGCCGCCGGGGCCCTGGCTCACCTTGTACTGGCCTGCGGCCCAGGGCAGCGGGTAGTTGAAATCCTTCGCTGTTCTAGTGGGGTCGGACAGCGCGAAGCGCAGCCGGTGGCGGTAATGCATGCGGCCGCCGTGCTGGGGTTTCAGATCCAGCAGCGCGGTGCGTGAGCGGGCGGGCACCACCTGATGTACACGATTGCTTGCCACGGCCACGTTGCGGACATCCTGCAGGCGCAGATCGATTTCCACCGGCGCGAACAGATCGTTCACCAGCACCAGTTCCTCGCCGTCCTTGTGCTTGCGGGTTTCGACGCGCACACGGGTATCGAATTTCTCCACGAAGCTGTCGCCGTACTTCAGCACCTGGGCGCCCTTGGTGGGCTGGTCGGTGAAGGTGACGATGCCGTGGGAATCGCGGTATTTGTAAACGGTGACGGCCCCGGCGCCGGGGGCAGTGAGGGCGAGGCTCATGGCAAGAGCCAGCAGTATCGTCAACAGGTAGCCGGGGTGGCGCATGGAGTAGTCTGGATGGAAGATCAATGATTGATAAAGCATAGCCGTTTCTTGCGTACACGGCAGCCCGTAATGGGCATTTAGGAGAAGGAGTGTTTATACTTCAGGCACTTGGCGCAGCCCGCCGGCTGTTTGAATTCCCTGAACCACAGGCGTTTCCCCATGATCGACTGGCTTAATTCCCATATTGCCTACTGGCACTGGATCGTCGCCGGCCTGCTGCTGGCGGGGCTGGAAATCTTTGTCCCCAGCTTTGTGCTGGTGTGGTTTGGCCTGGCGGCCGTGGTGGTGGGACTGCTGCTGGTGCTGGTGCCCATGGGGGTGACGGCCCAGTTGCTGCTGTGGGCCGCGCTGTCGGTGGTGTTTGTGGCGTTGTGGCACAAATTCGTGTCGCCGCGCATGCGTGACCGCACCCTGGCGGGCATGTCGCGGGAGGCCATCATCGGTCAGACTGGCATCGTGGTGCGCTACAACGCCGACAGCGGACGCGGCCTGCTGAAATTTCCGGCCCCGATCATGGGCAGTGAGGAATGGGATTTCATCTGCGAAGGCAAGCTGGCCAGTGGCGACCGGGTGACGGTTACCGAATTGTCGGGCAATGCCGTGATCGTGCGGCCGCAGGGTTGAATAGTTTCAGACGTTATTGGCAGGAACATTTTGTAAACGCACTTTTGCCGGATTACTTACGCAGAACCAACCGAGGATCAGAATATGGAAGGATTGATCGTAGTTGTTTTCGTGGCCGCACTGGCCATCGTCACCCTGGGCAAGGGCATTCGCATCGTGCCGCAGGGAACCAAATTCATCGTGCAGCGGCTGGGCAAGTATTACGGCACGCTCAATCCCGGTTTCAACATCATCATTCCCTACGTCGACACTGTGGCCTACCGCATCACCACCAAGGACATCGTGCTGGACATCCCGTCGCAGGAAGTGATCACCGCCGACAACGCAGTGCTGCTGGCGAATGCGGTGGCGTACATCAACATCGTCACGCCGGAAAAGGCCGTGTACGGCGTCGAGGATTACATCCTGGCGATCCGCAATCTGGTGCAGACCTCGCTGCGTTCCATCGTGGGTGAAATGACGCTGGATTCCGCGCTGTCATCACGGGACCAGATCAAGGCCAAACTGAAAACCGCCATCTCGGACGATATTGCCGACTGGGGCATCGTGCTGAAGACGGTGGAAATCCAGGACATCAAACCGTCGGAAACCATGCAGCAGGCAATGGAGGAACAGGCGGCCGCGGAACGGCAGCGGCGCGCGGCAGTGACCAAGGCTGAAGGTGAAAAGCAGGCTGCGATCCTGCAGGCGGAAGGGCGCCTGGAAGCCAGCCGCAAGGACGCCGAATCCCAGGTGGTGCTGGCCAATGCCAGCCGCGATGCCATCACGCTGGTGACGGAGTCGATCAAGGGTGATTCATTGCCGGTGACCTATCTGCTGGGCGAGAAATACGTGAACGCGCTGACGGATCTGGCGGCGTCGCCCAATACGAAAACGCTGGTGCTGCCGGCAGATATGCTGAATACGGTCCGGGGGTTGATGGGAACCAAATAAATGCCGAAAGCATGGAAGGCTGCGACGTCAGTGACGCAGC